>NZ_CAMDRA010000044.1 GCF_945906275.1 Dongia mobilis | reverse complement strand
TCTGTCGCTGACAAGTGATATGTCCGGTTTTTGTGACAAGCGATCTGTCCGGTCCTTGAATCGCTCCAAAACGGGGGGCGAGGATGAGGCGGACGGAAGTGTTGCAAGGACTGAGAATCATGAAGTTCGAGGCGGTTTTGGGGCGCTGTCGGCGCCACGAGTTGAGCCAGGTGGAGGCGGCGGAGATCTTGGGGATAACGGAGCGAACCTTTCGGCGCTGGCATCGGCGCCATGAGGAGGAAGGGCTCGACGGTCTATTGGATCGTCGGTTGGGCAAGCCTTCGCCCAATCGGGTGTCGGAAGCGTGGGCGGAGCGGGTGGAGCAGCTTTATCGAGAGCGATATGCCGGCTTCAACGCCCAGCATTTTCACGAACATCTGGTCAAGGATCACAGCTTTCCCTTCAGCTACAGTTGGGCCAAGTCCTTTCTGCACCAGCGCCAGCTGGTGCCATTGGCGGCGAAGAAGGGCACTCATCGCCAGAAGCGGCCGCGCCGGCCCTTGCCGGGAATGCTGCTGCATCAGGACGGTTCGCGCCATGCCTGGCTGCCTGGTTGCGATCGGCAGCTCGACCTGATCGCGACCATGGACGATGCGACGAGCGAGCTCTACTCGGCATTCCTCGTCGAGGAAGAGGGTACGCACAGCAGTTTCCAGGGCCTGCGCGAGGTGACCGGCGAGCATGGCCTGTTCTGCGCGCTCTACACCGATCGCGGTGGCCACTACTTCAACACGCCGACCGCCGGAGGCAAGGTCGACGAGGATCATCTAACTCGGGTCGGCTGGGCCTTGGCCCAACTTGGCATCGAGCACATTCCCGCTTACTAGCCGCAGGCGCGCGGTCGCTCCGAGCGTTTGTTTGGCACGCTCCAGGATCGCCTGCCCAAGGAGTTGCGGCTGGCCGGGATCACCACCATTGATGCCGCCAACCGCTTCATCGCCGAGGTTTACTTGCCGGCCCACAACGCCCGTTTCGCGGTCAAGCCCGAGCAACCGGGCTCGGCCTTCGTGCCTGATCGCGCCGGCGCCTGGCGTGATATCCTGTGCATCCAGGAGGACCGTGTTGTCGGCAACGACAACACCGTGCGCTACCGCCGGCTCGTCCTGCAACTGCCGCAAAGTCCGCTGCGCCCGCACTTCGTCAAGGCCAAGGTCCGCGTCCATGACTATCCCGACGGCACACTTGCCCTCTTCCACGGCCCACGATGTCTCGCCCGCTACGACAACCAAGGCCAACTCATCGACAATGCCAAATCCCTGGCCGCTTAATACCGCTCGGCGCCAGACGCCTGTGGATAAGGCTGCGCCTTACCCACAGGCGCAACCACAACAAGCAGCGGTCAATTGACTTGTCGTGAAAACCGGACAAGTTAACTTGCTATCGACATGCTTTGGCGCTGATCAAGTTTGGTTAAGGTTCACCAAACTTTGCCTTCCTGGCAGCATTTCTCCTGTGCCATACTGCTTTCGTTGGCCGCTTGGCCAAGATCATTTTTCTGAAGTTCGCGACGTTCGGGGTGATCGGGACGCGTGGAAATGGAAGACGCCATGACCAGGGGCGCCCGCGTCCTGATATATTCGCATGACACGTTCGGGCTCGGCCATCTGCGCCGCTGCCAGACGATCGCCCATTGGCTGGTCGAGCAGAACAAGGACATGTCGGTCATCATCCTGACCGGCTCGCCCATCATCGGCAGCTTCAACTTCCGGGCGCGGGTCGATTTCGTGCGCATTCCGGGCGTGATCAAGCTGCGTTCGGGCGATTACACCTCGCTCTCGCTGCTGATCGACACCGAGGAGACGCTGGCGCTCAGGGCCTCGATCATCAAGCATACGGCGGAAATCTTCGATCCCGACATCTTCATCGTCGACAAGGAGCCGCTGGGCCTGCGCGGCGAGGTGACCGAGACGCTGGAGATGCTGAAGGAACGCGGCACCCATCTGGTGCTGGGCCTCCGCGATATCATGGACGAGCCGGCCGCCTTGGTGCCGGAATGGCGCCGCAAGAAGGTGATGCCGGCGCTGCGCGATTATTATGACGCGATCTGGATCTATGGCCTGCCGCAGATCTGCAACCCGCTGGAAGGGATCGAGCTGCCGAAATCCGTGCAGCGCAAGATGGTCTATACCGGCTATCTGCACAGGTCCTTGCCGCAGGGGCCGGGCCTGCCGGTGCCGCTGCAGAAACTGGATGCCCCCTATATCCTGGTCACCACCGGCGGCGGCGGCGATGGCGAGGATGTGGTCGATTGGGTGCTGCGCGCCTATGAGAACGATCCCAAGATGCCGCATCCGGCCCTCCTGGTGCTGGGGCCTTTCATGCATTCCGACCGCCAGGCCGAGTTCCTGCTGCGCGCCGCCAAGCTCGACAAGGTCGAGGCCATCACCTTCGATGCGCAGATGGAGCATGTCATGTCGCGCGCCATCGGCGTGGTGGCGATGGGCGGCTACAATACGTTCTGCGAGATCGTGTCGTTCGACAAACGGGCGCTGATCGTGCCCCGGACGCACCCACGCATGGAACAGTTCCTGCGCGCCGCCAAGGCCGAGGAACTGGGCCTTGCCGCCATGCTGGAAGATGATGGGGTCCGTGACTGGAAGAAGATGGCGACGGCGCTCCGGCAATTGCCGCAGCAATCGCTGCCCTCGGATGTGGTCGTGCCGGGCCTTCTCGACGGACTCAACAATGTCAACCGCCTGGCGCAACAGGCGCTGGAACGCGGCCGCCGGCCGGCGTCGTTGCGGCTTGCCCAGCGCAAAAGGTAGATGGTCGTCAAATGGACGGTGCCATGACCCTGTCGTCATGGTCGGCGCAGGCCGACCACCCACGAGTTGCTTTGTTGCCGCTGAGGGAAATTCGTGGGTGGTCCGCCTTCGCGGACCATGACGAATAAGTACAGTGACCGGCCGCATCGTCTTCCTCCTGAAGGGCTATCCGCGCCTGTCCGAGACTTTCATCGCCCAGGAGATCCTGGCGCTGGAGCAGCGCGGCATTCCCATCGAGATCTGGAGCCTGCGCCATCCCACCGACAAGTACCGCCATCCGGTGCATGACGAGATCAAGGCCCGGGTCACCTATCTGCCGGAATATCTCTACCAGGAGCCCTTGCGGGTCTTTCGCGCGGTGGCGCGGTGCGTGGCCCGGCCCGGTTTCGGCCGCGCACTCCGGCAATGGGTGAAGGACCTCATTCGCGATCCAACTCCCAATCGCGGGCGGCGCTTCGGCCAGGCCTGCGTGCTGCTGGCCGAGATGCCGGGCGATGTCGTGCGGCTGCACGCGCATTTCCTGCACACGCCGGCCTCGGTCGCCTATTACGCCCATCTCATCAGCGGGACGCCGTGGAGCTGCTCGGCCCATGCCAAGGATATCTGGACCTCGCCGGATTGGGACAAGCGCGAGAAGCTGAGCCGCCTCGACTGGCTGGTGACCTGCACAGCGAGCGGGCACACGCATCTCCAGACGCTGACGCCGGCACCTCAGAAGGTGGCGCTGGTTTATCACGGCCTCGATTTCACGCGCTTTCCGGAGCCGCCCCAGCGTGTGCCGGTGGTTGGCGCGCCGGTCGAGATTCTGTCGGTGGGACGGCTGGTGGAAAAGAAGGGCTATCCCATCCTGCTCGAGGCCTTGGCGGCCTTGAAAGACAAGACGTGGCGCTTGACGCATATCGGCGGCGGGCCGCTGGATGCCGCGCTGAAGGCGCAGGCCGCATCCCTTGGCATCGACGACCGCATCAGCTGGCTGGGCGCCTTGCCGCAGGAACGCGTGCTTGCTGCCTATCGCGCCGCCGACCTCTTTGTGCTGGCGGCCCAGATCGCCGCCGATGGCGACCGCGACGGCCTGCCCAACGTGCTGATGGAAGCGCAGAGCCAGCGCCTCTGCTGCATCGCCACCGATATCTCCGGCATTCCCGAACTCATCCGCGACGGCGAGACCGGGCTGCTGGTGCCGCCGGAGAATGCACAGGCACTGGCGCTGGCGATCGCCGCGCTCATCGACGACCCCGCCCGCCGCCAGGCCCTGGCCGAGGCCGGTTTCAAACGCCTGCGCGGCCACTTCGCGATGGAAGCGGGGATCAATGATCTCGCACGGCGGTTCCGGGCGGATCTCGCTCAGCCGTAAACTCCCACCACTTTTATCTTTACCCGCCGCTGTTCGCCCGGCACCATCCGGGCCATGAAAATCGCCTTCTATGCTCCCTTGAAAGCACCCGACCATCCCGATCCCTCCGGCGACCGGACGGTGGCGCGGCTGTTGTTGCTGGCGCTGAAGCGGGCGGGGGCCGAGCCCCTGGTGGCGAGCCGGTTCCGGGCGCGGCTTTCGGGCGATACGGACGCCGAACAGCGGCGCATGGCCTTGAAAGGTCATGCGACCGCCGACAAGCTCATCGCCAAATACAGGAAGCTGCCCAAGGCCAAGCGGCCCAAAGCGTGGTTCACCTATCATCTCTATTACAAGGCGGTGGACTGGATCGGGCCGCGCGTGGCGGCGGCCCTCGACATTCCCTATCTGGTGGCCGAGGCCAGCCATGCGCCCAAGCGGGCCGGGGGACCGTTCGCATTCTCCCATGCGGCGGCGGAAGCGGCCATCAAACAGGCGGCGGCGATCTTCTGCCTCAACCCCGCCGACAAGGAATGTCTTTCCGGCATCGTGAAGGCAAAGCAGCTCATCGACCTGCCGCCCTTTCTCGATATCGCCGCCTTCATCGGGCACCATGATGCGCCCGGGCAGGGTATGCGCGGACCTGACCGGGCGTTGGGGCGGTTGAAGCTGTCGCAGCATTACCAGCTCGATCCCGACATGCCTTGGCTGCTCACGGTCGCGATGATGCGCAAGGGCGACAAGCTTGCCTCCTATCAGGCGCTCGCCGAGGCCCTGCGCCATGTGACGCGGGCCTATCAATTGCTCATCGTCGGCGACGGGCCGGCGCGGGAGGCGGTCGAACATGCGTTCGAGCCGATCCGGAAGCGGGTCGCCTGGCTGGGGCTGAAGCCAGCACCTGAGCTGCCGGAGATCTATGCCAGCGCCGACCTCTTCGTCTGGCCGGCGATCAACGAGGCGTTCGGCATGGCGCTTCTCGAGGCGCAGGCCTGCGGCACGCCGGTCATCGCGGGTGCCTCCGGCGGCGTGCCGGCGATCATCGCCGATGGCGAGACCGGCTGGCTGTCGCCGCCCGGCGATACCGCTGCCTTCGCGGCGGATGTGGATTTTGCGCTGGAGCGCGAGCTGGCGCCAGTGCGGATGGCGGCGCGCGCCCATGCGTTGCAATCCCATGACATCGGCGCGGCGGCGGCGACACTCATGAAGGTGCTGGCAAAGGTCCTCGCCGCATCATGATCAACTGCGCCATCATCCGCCATGCGCCGACGCAGTGGAATGTCGAGAAGCGCCTGCAGGGGCGGACCGATATCGGCCTTGGACCCGAGGGGCGCATCGTGGCGGCGAGCTGGGCGGTGCCGGCGGCGTGGCAGGATTGGCGCCTGCTGGTGAGCCCGCTCGTGCGCGCGCGCGAAACCGCGGCCATCCTCTTTCCCAACAACCGGGCCGAGATCGAACCATCGCTGCGCGAGATGAGCTTCGGCGATTGGGAGGGGCAGTCCCTGGCCGGGCTGCGCGATGCGCCGGGGTCGGATGCCGAGATTCGCGAAGCGCTGGGCCTCGATTTCCGCGCGCCGAACGGCGAGAGCCCGCGCGAGGTGCAGGCGCGCCTGCTGCCGCTGCTGGCGCGGCTGGCCGCCGATGGAAGGGATGTGGTGCTGGTCAGCCACAAGGCGGTGCAGCGCGCCCTCTATGCACTGGCGACCGGCTGGCAGATGACGGAAAAGCCGCCGGTGAAACTGAAGGACGGCCGCGCGCATTTGTTTCGGGTGCATCAGGATGGTCGGCCTGAGGTCGTGGAGCTGAACATCGCGCTGGGTGGGTGATGAGCGTGATGGCTGTTGCGTCACCGCTATCGTCATCCCCGCACTTGGTGCGGGGATCCACGAGTTTCTACGTGGACATGATTAACTCGTGGATGCCCGGGCCCAGCCCGGGCATGACGGATCAAGTAATGGATAGTCGATATGACTAAGCCCGCGCGCATCGCACTTTATGTGCAGCATCTGCTGGGCATCGGGCATCTGCGGCGGGCGGCGGCGCTGGCGCGCGCCCTGGTGCTGGAAGGTGCCGAGGTGCTGGTCCTCTCCGGCGGCGTGGCCGTGGCGGATATCGATTTCGGCGCGGCGCGCATCCTGCAATTGCCGCCCTGCCTTGCCGCCGATGCGGCGTTCTCGGCGCTGCTCGACGCGGATGGCAAGATCATCGACAGCGACTGGAAGGACCGGCGGCGCGAATTGCTGCTCAAAGAGATGGCGGCCTATCAGCCGGACGCGCTGCTCATCGAGATGTATCCGTTCGGCCGGCGGCAGTTCCGCTTCGAGCTGCTGCCGCTGCTCTATTGGGCGCAGAACGCGAAGCTGCTGGTGGCAAGCTCGGTGCGCGACATCCTGGTCGACAAGGGGCGCGACGACCGGGTGATGGAAGCAGCCGATCTGGTGCGGCGCTATTTCGATCTGGTGCTGGTGCATGGCGATGCGCGGCTGGTGCCGTTCGAACGCACCTTCCCGCGCGCGCAAGCGATCGCCGACCGGCTGCATTACACGGGCTATGTGGTCGAGGATCTGCCGCCGGATCTCGCGTCTGGCGACCGTGCAGGTGATCGGGCTGGGGGCGAGGTGCTGGTCTCGGCCGGCGGTGGTGCGGTGGGCGGGCCGCTGTTCGCAGCGGCCCTGGTGGCGAGGCGCCTCTCCGGCCTCAAGGACCGGCGCTGGCGGTTCGTCGCCGGGCGGAACCTGCCGGATTCCGACTATGCGCTCCTCACACAAGCGGCGGCGATCGATCCCGGCATCGTGGTCGAGCGTTTCCGGCCGGATTTCACCAGCCTGCTCGCCAACTGCCATGTGTCGCTGAGCCAGGGCGGCTACAACACGGTGATGGAGATCCTGGCATTGCAGACGCCGGCGGTAATCGTGCCCTTCGCCGAGGGGCAGGAGAGCGAGCAGGGGTTGCGCGCGCATCTCCTGGCTGAGCGCGGCGCCCTCGATGTGCTGGATGCGGAAAATCTCGACCCCGCTCTGCTCGCGGCGATCCTGTCGCGGCGCGCGCGGCAGGGGGCGCTCGGGATCGAGCTCAATCTCGACGGGGCGCGGCAATCGGCGAAGGTCCTGCTGGGGGCGCTGGCGGCGCGGGCCCATGGCTGAGGTCATCAAGGCCGATTGGGACGATCTTGCCCGCGAGATGGATCTGTGGGCCGATGTCGGTCAGGCGCCGACCCTGTGGTGGCGCGACGATGACGCGGTGGCGGCGACACCGGCCCTTGCCGAACTGCGCCGGGTGGCCGGTGGGCCCGTGGCGCTGGCGGTCATTCCGGCCGCCCCCGATCGGCCGCTGGCGCAGAGCCTTGCCGATTTCCTGGCCGATTGGCCGGGGGCCTTCGTGCTGCAGCACGGGATCAGCCACCGGAGCCATGCGTCGGCCGGCGCCAAGAACAGCGAGTTTCCGGCGACCCTCGACCTCGCAATGCGGGTGGAGGGGCTGGAGATGGGCATGGAGCGGTTGCAGAACATGTTCGGCGCGCAATTTCTGCCGGTGCTGACGCCGCCCTGGAACCGGATCGCCGACGATCTGCTGCCTCATCTTGCCGGATTGGGCTATCGCGGCCTCAGCCGGTTCGATGAGCCGCCCTACCGGAAATCCGCCACCCATCCGCGCCTCGTCGAGGTTAACACCCAGGTCGACGTGATCGATTGGCGCGGCAGCCGCGGCTTTGTCGGGGAAGGGCCGGCGCTGGGGCGGCTGGTCGGGCACCTGGCTGCGCGGCGCAGCGGGATGGCGGCGCCGGAACTGCCGACTGGAATCCTCACCCATCACCTTGTTCATGATACCGCCACTTGGCGATTTCTCGAGAACCTGCAAGATTGGCTCGCCAAGCGGGGGGTGGGGCAGGTCTTCGTGCTACCCTCCCGGCTTTGGCCAGCAATGGGGCCATCGCAGGAACGCGGTCGACTCTAGGTTTTCGGGGATTGGGTTTTCGGGGATTGGGTTTGCATGCTTGAGTTTCGGTATCCGCTGTCGGTTCTGGTCAAGGATTACCTGTTGGGGGTGCTGGGCCTCGCCGTTTCCGCCCAGATCCTGTCGACCCGGGAAACCGGTTCCGGCCTCTTCTGGTTCTTCATCGCCCTCACGGCATTCTTCCTGATCGTCACCGCCAATGCCGCGAACCGGCATGTGACGCGCATCACAGTCAGCGAAGATGGCATTGCATCGGGCCCCTGGATGCGCCGATTCATCGCCTGGAAGGATCTCAAAGGGTTGAGTTTACGGTTCTACGCGGTAAGGTCGGTGCTGGGGCGCAACAAGGGGGGCTGGATGACGTTGAAGCTGAAATCTGGGCACGGCAGCATCACCGTCGATTCCGACCTGCCGCATTTCCAGAGCCTGGTCACCAAGGCCGCCCTCATGGCCAAGGAAAACGGCGTGCTGGTGGATGCCTATACCGCCCATAACCTGCTGTCGCTGGGCATCGAGGTGCCGGCATGACCGACCTTCTCACGGTCCGCAACCTCGCCGTCGATTTCGCCCTCGAAGGCGGCTCGATCCAGGCGCTGCGCGGCGTCTCGTTCCGGGTCCCGGCCGGCAAGACCGTGGCCCTGGTGGGCGAATCCGGTTCCGGCAAATCGGTCTGCGCCCAGGCCATCATGGGGCTGCTGCCGAAATCGGCGACGATCCGTTCGGGCGAGATCCAGTTCGACCGGCGCGCCGGCCATGGCGGCGATTGGGGCACCCAGGGCGGCATCGTCGACATCGCCAAGCTCGACCGCGACGGCCCGGCCATGCGCGCCATTCGCGGCGGCGCCATCTCGATCATCTTCCAGGAGCCGATGACCTCGCTGTCGCCGGTCCACACGATCGGCGACCAGATCAGCGAGGCGCTGCACCTCCATTCCAAACTGTCCGAGGCCGAGGGGCGCAACCGCGTCACCGACATGCTGCGCGCGGTCGGCTTCCCCGACCCGGAGCGGGCGCTCAAGATCTATCCGTTCGAGCTTTCCGGCGGGTTGCGGCAGCGGGCGATGATCGCCATGGCGCTGGTGTGCAAGCCGGCTTTGCTCATCGCCGACGAACCGACCACGGCCCTCGACGTCACCATCCAGGCGCAGATCCTGAAGATGATGGCCGATCTGCAGGCCGAACTCGGCATGGCGATGCTGATGATCACCCATGATCTCGGCGTCGTCGCCAACGTGGCCGACGAAGTGGTGGTCATGTATCAGGGCGAGGTGATGGAATCGGGCGCGGTCGAGGACATTTTCCGGGCGCCGGAACATCCCTATCTGAAGGCGCTGCTCCATGCCGTGCCGCGCTTCGGCATGAGCCGCGAAGAACGGCTGGTGCCGATCCGCGAGATCAAGAGCGAGGCTGGGCCCCTCTTTGCCGAGAAGCAGGCCTGGCCGCAGGGCGCCGACACTGCCGGGCCGCTGCTCAGCGTCAACAATGTTTCGAAGGGCTTCACCATCCGCAAGAGCGGGCTGTGGTCGATGAAGGCGCAGAAGGCCGTGATGGCCGTCTCCGACGTCAGCTTCGACGTGCAGCGCGGCGAGTGTTTGGGGCTGGTCGGTGAATCGGGCTGCGGCAAGACGACGCTTTCCAAGATCATCATGAAGGCGATCTCGCCCGATGCCGGCGAGATTCTCTATAACGATCGCGGCCGGCAGCTGGATGTGCGCAGCATGAGCGGCGCCGATCTTGCCGAATACCGCAAGCGCGTGCAGTTCGTGTTCCAGGACCCGATCGGCTCCTTGAATCCGCGCATGACGGTGTTCGACATCATCAGCGAGCCGCTGGTCATCCACAATGTCGGCAACGCGGAAACGCGCAAGGAGATGGTGAAGGAGCTGATGGCGCTTGTCGGTCTCGATATCCGGCACCTCAGACGCTATCCGCACAGTTTCTCGGGCGGCCAGCGGCAGCGCATCGGCATTGCGCGGGCCTTGGCACTCCGGCCCGACCTCATCATCTGCGACGAGCCGGTCTCGGCGCTCGATGTCTCGATCCAGGCGCAGATCCTCAACCTGCTGCGCGACCTCAAGGACAAACTGGGCCTCACCTATATCTTCATCTCGCACAATCTCGCGGTGGTGGATTATGTCGCCGACCGCATCATGGTGATGTGTGCCGGCCGGGTCGTCGAACTGGCGCCGACCAAGGAACTGTTCCGCAACCCGGTCCATCCCTATACCAAGGCGCTGCTGGCGGCGGTGCCCAACCCGTCCCTCGACAATCCGCTCGATTTCAACAAGGTGATGGAAGACAAGACATCATTGCCATCGGCCTGGGCCGCGCCCTTCACCATCGATGCCGACAACCAGCCGACGCTGGTCGATATCGGCAACGGCCATTGGGTCCGCGCCGGGCTTTCGATCCGGAGCATCGCAGCATGAACAGGATGACGCTGACCGCAGCGCTCGCTGCCTTTGTGTTTACCCTCATACCGCAAGCCCTCGTGTCACAGGCCCTCGTGTCACCGGCGGTCGCCGCGGAAGTGGGCGGCTATATCAGCCCGCCCTTCTTTGCCGCCGACGAAGCCGCCGGTGAATTGCCGCCGGTGGGTGAGCGCCTGCCGGAAAACCCGTCGATCGCCGCCATGAACGAGCCCGGCAATCAGGGCGGCGAGCTGCGCATGCTGATGGCGAGTCCCAAGGACAGCCGCATCCTGGTGGCCTATTCCTATGCGCGGTTGGTCTGCTACGACCGCGACTACAAGCTGGTGGCCGACCTTCTCGAAAGCTACGACGTGGCCGATGGGCGCATCTTCACCTTCCATTTGCGCAAGGGCCACAAATGGTCGAACGGCAAGGATTTCACCACCGAGGATTTCCGCTTCTGGTGGGAGGATGTCGCCAACAATGAAGAGCTGATGCCGGCCGGTCCGCCCAAGACCCTGCTGGTCGAGGGCGAGCCGCCGATTGTCGAGATCATCGACGAGACCACGATCCGCTACAGCTGGTCGAAGCCCAACACCGAGTTCCTGCCGGCCCTCGCCGCACCCGGGCCGCTCTATATCTATGCGCCCTCGAAATACCTCAAGAAATTCCACGCCAAATATGCGGATGCCGCGGAGCTGGAAGCCGCCGTCAAGGATAGCGGCCAGCCGAGCTGGGGCGCGCTCCTCAACCGGCGCGGCAACCAGTATCGCAACGACAATCCGAAACTCCCCACCCTCGATCCCTGGGTGCTCCGGATCAAGCCACCAGCCGACCGGCTGGTGTTCGTGCGCAACCCCTATTACCACCGCGTCGATCTCAAAGGGCAGCAGCTGCCCTATCTCGACCAAGTGGTGTTCGATATCACCGAGGGCAAGCTCATTCCCGCCAAGGCCGGGGCGGGCGAGACCGATCTGCAGGCGCGCTATATCCGCTTTGACAATTACACCTTCCTGAAACAGTCGGAGAAGAGCGGCCGCTTCAAGCTCAACCTGTGGGACGACAGCCGCGGCTCCAACTTCGCGCTCTATCCCAATCTCAACGCCAATGACGAAGTGTGGCGCGCGATCAACCGCGATGTCCGCTTCCGCCGCGCGCTCTCGCTCGGCATCGACCGGCACGAGATCAACCAGGCGATCTATTACGGCCTCGGCAAGGAAGGCGCCAACACGGTCCAGGCCTTGTCGCCGCTCTACAAGCCGCATTACCAGTCGGCCTGGGCGAGCTTTGACACCTCGACCGCCAATCGCCTCCTCGACGAGATGGGCCTCACCGCGCGCGACGATGAGGATTTCCGCCTGCTGCCCGACGGTCGGCGCATGACCATCATCGTCGACACGGCCGGCGAATCGACCGAGGAATCGGACATTCTGGAACTGATCAAGGATACCTGGCGCGAGATCGGCATCGACATGTTCGTGAAGCCCTCGCAGCGCGAAGTGTTCCGCGACCGCATCTTTGCCGGCGACAGCATCATGTCGGTGTTCTTCGGCGTCGATAACGGCCTGCCGACCGCCGATATGAGCCCGCAGGAATTCGCCCCCTTCTCGCAGCAGCAGCTGATGTGGCCGAAATGGGGCCAGTATCTCGAGACCGCCGGCAAGAATGGGACCGAGATCGATCTGCCTGAAGCGCAGAAGCTTGCCGACCATCTCAAGGCCTGGCGCGAATCGACCGACAGTGCGGCACGGGCCGCGATCTGGGGCGACATCCTGCAGCTCTGGTCGGAGCAGGTCTACAGCATCGGCACGGTCGCCAACATCCCGCAGCCGGTCGTGGTCGCAAGCGGCATGCACAATATCCCCGAGAAGGGCATCTGGTCGTGGGAGCCGGGCGCGCATTTCGGCCTCTACAAGCCGGACACCTTCTGGCAGGACACACCCAGGGAACTCAGCCCGGTCGAAAGCCGGCTGCAATAGGAACCAGCATCGATGCTTCGTTATCTCATTTCGCGCGTGCTGGTCATGATTCCCACGCTGCTGGTCATCAGCATGCTGGTCTTCACCATCATCCAGGCGCCACCCGGCGATTTCCTCGAAACCATGATGGCCGAGCTGCAGGCGCGCGGCGAGAACATGGACCAGGACAAGATGGAGTTCCTGCGCAAGACCTATGGGCTCGACGAGCCGGTCCATGTGCAGTACCTGCACTGGATGTTCGGCCGCTGGGAAGGCCTCACCTATCAGAGCGGCGGATTGATCTTCGGCGATCTCGGCTATTCGTTCGAACATAATCTGCCGGTTTCGGAAGTGGTCGGCGACCGGCTGTCGCTCACCGTCATCATCTCGCTGGTCTCGATCCTGTTCGTGTGGGTGGTCTCGTTCCCGATCGCGGTCTATTCGGCGACCCATCAATATTCGCTGTTCGACTACATTTTCACCTTCCTCGGCTATATCGGCCTTGCGACACCCAGTTTCCTCATCGCCCTGGTGATGCTCTATTTCGCCAATATCTGGTTCGGGACATCGATCGGCGGCATGATGGAACCGGAATATGTCGGCCAGCCCTGGTCCTTGGCCAAGTTCATGAGCGTCATGGAGCATATGTGGGTTCCGGTGCTGGTGATCGGCCTGCCCGGCACCGCCGGCATGATCCGGCGCCTGCGCGCCAACCTGCTCGATGAACTCAACAAGCAGTATGTGACGACCGGCCGCGCCAAGGGCCTGCCGCCCTTGAAGCTGCTGCTGCGCTATCCGCTGCGCATCTCGCTCAATCCCTTCATCGCCGATATCGGCAGCCTGCTGCCGGAACTCATCTCCGGCTCGGTCATCGTCTCGGTGGTGATGTCGCTGCCGATCACGGGACCGATGCTGCTCTCGGCGCTCCGCTCGCAGGACATGTATCTCGCTGGTTCGTTCCTCATGTTCATGGCCTTCCTCACCGTGATCGGCATCTTCATTTCCGACGTGCTGCTGGCGCTTCTCGATCCACGCATCCGGCTTGGTGCGGGAGCCGAGAAATGAGCGATATCCGCAACCAGTCGACACCGACCATGACGCATTTCGTCAGCCAGGCGCCGTTCGACCCTTATGCGATCGACAGCGTCAGCCCAGCGCTTGAGAAGATCTACATGGCGTCGCAATGGCGCATGATGTGGCTGCGCTTCCGCCGCCACAAGGTGGCGATGGCCGCCGGCCTGGTGCTGGCGCTGATGTATGCGGCGATCCTGGTGGTCGAGTTCCTGGCGCCCTATGGCCAGCATGCGCGCAATGTCGACTATATCTATGCCCCGCCGCAGGAAGTGCATTGGACGCATCAGGGCGAATTCATCGGCCCGTTCGTCTATGCGCTCGACTACAAGCTCGACATGGAGAATCTGCAGCGCGTCTATACCGAGAACGTGATCGACCCAAGGCCGATCCGCTTCTTCTGCGAAGGTGACACGTACAAATTCTGGGGCCTCATCGAGGGCAACACGCATCTTGTCTGCCCGCCCGACGATGACACGCCGCTGTTCCTGCTGGGCTCCGACCGGCTCGGGCGCGATATGCTGTCGCGCATCCTCTATGGCATGCGCATCTCGCTCACCATCGGCCTGTTCGGCGTCACCGTGAGCTTCGTGCTCGGCATGGCGTTCGGCGGCCTTGCCGGCTATTACGGTGGCTGGGTCGACGATCTCATGCAGCGCGCGATCGAGGTGTTGCGCTCGATTCCGCATCTGCCGCTGTGGCTGGCTTTGGCTGCCATCCTGCCCGTCACCTGGTCGCCGATGCTGGTCTATTTCGGCATCACGATCATCCTGGGGCTGATCGATTGGACGGGCCTTGCGCGCGCGGTGCGCTCGCGGCTCCTGTCGCTGCGCGAGGAGGATTTCTGCGTCGCCGCGCAATTGATGGGCGCCAAGCCCGGGCGCATCATCTTCCGCCATCTGATGCCGAGTTTCATGAGCCATCTCATCGCCTCGGCGACCTTGGCCATTCCCGGCATGATCCTCGGCGAAACGGCGCTCTCCTTCCTGGGGCTCGGCATCCGCGCGCCCATTACCTCCTGGGGCGTGCTCCTCAACGAGGCGCAGAACATCAATGTGGTGGCGCTCTATCCGTGGCTGATGCTGCCGATCCTGCCGGTCATCGTGGTGGTGCTGGCGTTCAACTTCCTCGGCGACGGTTTGCGCGACGCGGCCGATCCCTATCGGTAAGTGTGCGGTCGGCGAATTTTCGCACCCGGCGCTTGGCGGGCCAATCGGAATATGCGAACATGCCACTGGAGCTAAAACTAATAGGGGGCAGTCTTGCCAAAGCATATTATGGCGGTTCTGGCTGGTCTTTCGATGACGTTCCTTGCTGCGTGCCAGCCGCAGATGGGAAGGGTTGATCTCGGGCCGGATGAGAAGCTGCAGATCACGCGCAGTGTCTGGCAGGATTACGAATCCTATAAGTCGAAGCTCGGCCGTGGCGGTGGTGCCTTCGTGGTGACCGAATCCGGCACCAGCTCCGGCTATTCCTATTGCCCCGGCGATCACTGCCGGCCCGGCAGTTTCACGCAGAGTGCGATCGAATTGTGCGAAAAGGCCGGCGTCAAATGCCTAGTCTTCGCCCAGGGAACGACCATCAAGGTCGATTACGAGATCGTCGACTAAGCCATCGATCGATGATGCGGATATGGCCCGGCACTGAGGTGACACGGCCGAGCTCCATCGGTAAGTGGCGTTCGGCGAATTTTCGCACCCGGCGCTTGGTTGGCCAATCGGAATATGCGAACATGCCCCTGGATCATTAAACCATTGGGGGGCGTCATTGCATCACTCGTTCCGGGCGGCCTTGGCCGGCCTGTTCATCACTCTCGCCACCGTGCCGCTGCTTGTCGCGTGCCAGCCGCAGGAAGGGCGCGTCAACCTCAATGCCGACGAGAAGTTCGTCATCTCGAAGGGCACCTGGGACTATTACCAGAAATATCTGCAGGCCGTGGACGGCGGTGCGCGCGGCGCCTTCGTGGTATCGGAAGACGGCTATTACGCGACCTATACCTATTGCCGCGCGGCGCAGGCCTGCTACCAGAACATCAACTACTCCGCCGAGGCGCTCAAGGATTGCATCTCGGACGGCTATAAATGCGTCGTCTTCGCCAAGGACAGCGACATCGTGGTCGATTACGCGGTCGCCGAGTAAGGCGTTCAGTCGGTGATGCGGATATGGTTCGGCTGCGACGCGATGCGGCCGAGCCATTTGCCGATGGCGGGATAGCGGGCGAGATCGAAGCCGCCTTCATGGGCCACATGGGTATAGGCGTAGAGGGCGATGTCGGCGATCGAATAGCGCTCGCCGACGAAGTAGCTGTGGCGGGCGAGATGGTCTTCCATCACGTCGAGCGCGCGGTAGCCGGCCGCGATCTTGCCCGGCAAGGCGGGTTCGTTGGCCGGCGTCTTGCCGAGATGCGCCACCCAGTGCCGGACCACGGCGATGGTCGGTTCGTGATTGTACTGCTCGAAGAACATCCATTGCAGCACGCGGGCGCGCTCCAGCTTCGTCTCCGGCCAGAATTGCGTGCCGTCGGCGAAGTAATAGAGGATGGCGTCCGATTCGGAGAGGGCGGTGCCGTCCTCGAGCAGGATCGCCGGCACCTTGCCGTTGCGGTTCACTTTGAGGAAATCAGGCGCGCGGGTCGAGCCGTCATCGACATTCATCTCGATGCGCCTCGCGGCCAAGCCGAGATGGCTGAGCAGCAGGCGGACCTTGTAGGCGTTGCCGGAAATCGCACTGTCGTAAAGGGTCAGCATGGCGGGCGGCTCCCTGTTTGTCGCTTGGCCGTTCATGACGGTTGGCGACGATTCCCGCAATTGCCGAATTGATGCAGCAGGTGTGAGCGGGGGTCACAGGTCCCATCTCGATCGTGATGGTCCGCCGTCGGTGAGGGCCGATATTCGTCGGCTGCGACGGACCATGACGATGAGAAAGTGGCCTAGGACAAACTCAGCAGCGGCCCCAGCCTTTGCCCGCCCAGCAGGTGCAGGTGGTAGTGCGGCACTTCCTGGTGGCTGTCGGCGCCGCTGTTGGCGATGGCGCGGTAGCCGGTGACGGCTATGCCGACCTTCTCGCTGATCTTGGGGATGGCGCGGTGGAAGGCCACGATCTCGGCCTCGGAGGCCTTGCCTGAAAAATCCTCGAGCGAGACGTAGGCGCCCTTGGGGATGAGGAGCACATGGACCTTGGCGTGGGGGCGGATGTCGCGGAAGGCGAGGACATGGTCGTCCTCATAGACCTTGTCGCAGGGGATCTCGCCGCGCAGGATCCGGGCGAAAACATTGTTGCTGTCATAGGCCATGGCGTTCACCCCGGAAATCATCGTTGCTGGGGCGAAACTGGCCGATTCCAGGCCGTCCCGTCAAGGCCGGCGCGCCTATGAGCGATTCTAAACCCTTGTCAAAGCGCATTTTTTGGGGGTTCATCAAGCTGTAACATTAGTGTCGTACTCAGCCCGGCGACGACAAGGGAAAGAGTGCCATCATGGTTCGCCAACGCGGCTTCCTGGGTTTCCACCGGTTTTGGGTTTCGCTGCTTCCGGGGCTGATTTTCGCCGGCCTTGCGCTGGCGGCCTTGCCGGCCGCGGCGCGCGACCAGATCCATATCGTGGGCTCCTCGACGGTCTATCCGTTCTCGACCGCGGTCGCCGAGCATTTCAGCCAGACGGGCTTCAAGGCGCCGGTGGTGGAATCGACCGGCACCGGCGGCGGCCTCAAGCTGTTCTGCGCCGGTGTGGGCGAGAGCTTCCCCGACATCGCCAATGCCTCGCGGCCCATCAAGGAAGGCGAGGTGGCCGATTGCCAGAAGAACGGCGTCAGCGAGATCGTCGAGGTCGAGATCGGCTATGACGGCATCGTGCTGGCCTCGGCCAAGAATGCGCCGCCCCGGGCGCTTGGCATCCGTGATCTCTATCTGGCGCTCGCCAAGGACGTGCCGGTCAACGGCGTGCTGCTGGCCAACCCCTATTCCCTCTGGTCCGAAATCAACCCGGCGCTGCCGGCGCAGAAGATCGAAGTGCTGGGCCCGCCGCCCACCTCCGGCACGCGCGATGCGTTCCTGGAACTGGTGATGGAGAAGGCCTGCCACGCCTTTCCGGAAATCGCCGCCATCCCGGATGATAAGCTGCGCAAGGCGAAGTGCCAGACGCTGCGCGAGGACGGCGCCTATATCGATGCCGGCGAGAACGACAATCTCATCGTGCAGAAGCTCAGCGCCAATGCGGCGGCGTTCGGCGTGCTCGGCTATTCCTTCCTCGCCGACAACCAGGACCTGCTGCAGGGCAGCACCATGGACGGTGTGGCGCCCAGCGAAGACAATATCATCAACGGTTCCTACGAAGTCGCGCGCAAGCTCTATATCTATGTGAAGAAGCAGCATCGCGCGATCGTGCCGGGCTTGGCCGAATTCGTGGCCGAGTTCGTAAGCGAGCGCGCCTCGGGTCCGCAGGGCTATCTTGCCGACAAGGGCATGGTGCCGATGCCGATCGCCGAACATCAGCAGGTGGCCGCCGCCGTGCTGGCCGCCCTCCCGGTCGCAAGCACGCTCGGCGCCAGCCTGGATCTCGGGGCAAGCTCGGTGCTGCTGCCCTGGGTCGCCGGCGGATTGCTGCTGCTGCTGAGCTCGGTCGGTTTTCAGCTCGGCCGCCGCCGCGCCTTTGCCAGCGTGCGCGGGGCGACGCGGCAATTGCATTCGCTGCCGGGTTATCACGGCATCTTCGTCGGCCTCGGCGCCTTCCTGCCCGGCGCACTCGCGCTGCTGCTGGGGGCGGTGCTCGCAAGCTTCCTGCCGGGCGATGCCAGGACCGGCCATGATGTCATCTGGGCGGCGATCGCCGCCGCCACCCTGGGTGCCGCCGCCATCGGCCTCGCCTGGGCGCAGCGCCATGTCAGCGCCAATTTCCGCGCCCGCAACGCGGTCGAGCGCATGACCATGGTGCTGCTCATCGTCTGTTCGCTGCTCTCGATCCTGACCACGGTCGGCATCGTTCTGTCGCTGGTGTTCGAGGCGATGCGCTTCTTCGCCCAGGTCTCGGTGTTCGAATTCCTCTTTGGCCTGCAATGGTCGCCGCAGATGGCGATCCGCGCCGACCAGGTCGGCCAGTCGGGTGCCTTCGGCGCCATCCCGGTCTTTGCCGGCACGCTTCTCATCACGGTCATCGCCATGGTGGTGGCGGTACCGGTCGGCCTCATGTCGGCGATCTATCTCTCGGACTATGCGAGCCGGCGGACCCGCGCCTGGGCCAAGCCGCTCATCGAAATCCTGGCCGGCATTCCGACCGTGGTCTATGGCTTCTTCGCGGCATTGACCGTGGCGCCGCTCATCCGCGGCTTCGGCGCCAGCATCGGCCTCGATGTCGCCTCCGAATCGGCGCTGGCCGCGGGCCTCGTCATGGGTGTGATGATCATTCCCTTCATCTCGTCCCTCTCCGACGACGTCATGAACGCGGTGCCGCAGGCGATGCGCGACGGCGCCTTTGCGCTGGGCGCCACGAAATCGGAAACCATCCGGCAGGTGGTCGTGCCCGCAGCACTCCCCGGCATCATGGGTGGCGTGCTGCTCGCGGTCTCCCGCGCCATCGGCGAGACCATGATCGTGGTGATGGCGGCGGGCCTCACCGCCAACCTCACCGCCAATCCGCTGGAGGCGGTCACCACCGTCACCGTGCAGATCGTGACCCTGCTGGTGGGCGATCAGGAATTCGACAGCCCGAAGACGCTGGCGGCCTTCGCGCTGGGCCTGCTGCTGTTCATCATCACGCTCATCCTCAACATCGTCGCCCTTCGCATCGTCAAGAAATATCGAGAGCAATATGAGTGACGTTCCCATGGACCATGCGCGCCTGAAGCGCCCCGACCTCAGCGAAGCGCGTATCCGCGGCCGCTATGCCGCCGAGCGCCGCTTCCGCTTCTATGGCCAGTTCGCCGTGGGCCTCGCCATCGCGATGCTGGGCGTGCTGCTGTTCTCGGTCTGCAGCAAGGGCTACAGCGCCTTCTACCGCGCCGAGATCGCGCTCGACATCATGCTCGACCCGGCGGTGATCACGCCGGACGGCAAATCGGATGCCGACACGCTGGCTTCGGCCGATTATCAGGGCCTGGTCAAGGAAGCACTGAAGGCCCAGTTCCCCGAGGTCACCAGCCGCGGCGACCGCAAGAACCTCTTCAACCTGGTCAGCAACGGCGCCGGCAATTCTGTGCGCCAGGCCGTGCTGGCCGATCCAGGCCTCATCGGCAGCACGCAGCGCATCTGGGTGGTGGCGGCCGACGATATGGACATGCTGGCCAAGGGCTTCATCAAGCGCGACCTGCCGGAGAGCGAGCGCGTCGTCTCCGACACGCAGATCGGCTGGTATGACAAACTCGACGCAGCGGGCCAGTTGCGCACCGCCTTCAACGCCGTGTTCCTCTCGGCCGGCGATTCGCGCGAGCCGGAACAGGCCGGCATCCTCGGCGCCCTCATGGGCTCGATCTTCACCATGCTGGTGACGGTCCTGCTCGCACTTCCCCTGGGCGTCATGAGCGCCATCTATCTCGAGGAATTCGCCCCGAAGAACCGGGTCACCGAGATCATCGAGGTCAACATCAACAACCTCGCTGCCGTGCCCTCGATCGTGTTCGGTCTCCTGGGGCTTGCCGTGCTGCTCGGCGTCTTCGGCCTGCCGCGCTCGGCGCCGCTTGTGGGCGGCATGGTGCTGGCGCTGATGACTTTGCCGACGATCATCATCGCCACCCGCGCGGCCTTGAAGGCCGTGCCGCCCTCGATCCGGGAAGCGGCCTACGGGATCGGCGCCTCGCCTTTGCAGGTGGTCTCGCACCATGTGCTGCCGCTGGCCACGCCCGGCATCATGACCGGCGCCATCATCGGTCTCGCACGTGCCTTGGGTGAATCGGCGCCGCTGCTGATGATCGGCATGGTGGCCTTCATCGTCGACGTGCCGCACTGGCCGACCGATCCGGCGACCGTGCTGCCCGTGCAGATCTATCTCTGGGCCGACAGCCCGGAACGCGCCTTCATCGAAAAGACCAGCGCCGGCATCATGGTGCTGCTGGCCTTTCTCATCTCCATGAACGCCATCGCCATCTTTGTCCGCCGCAAATTCGAGCGGCGCTGGTAGGATCCCATGAACGCAATCTCTCCGACACTCGCCAAGATGCATGGCCGCAAGGTGACCGTGCATTACGGTTCCAAGCAGGCGCTGTTCGACGTCGATCTCGACGTACCGGAGCGCATGGTGACAGCGCTGATCGGCCCGTCGGGCTGCGGCAAGTCGACGTTCCTGCGCTGCCTCAACCGCATGAACGATGTGATCGACGGCTGCAAGGTCGGCGGCGAAATCACCCTCGACGGCCAGGACATCTACGATCCGAAGCTCGACGTGGTGATGCTCCGGGCGCGCATCGGCATGGTGTTCCAGAAGCCGAACCCGTTTCCGAAATCGATCTATGACAATGTGGCCTATGGCCCGCGCATCCACGGTATGGCCGGGACCAAGGGCGAACTGGACGAGATCGTGCGCGGCAGCCTGGAGAAGGCGGGCCTCTGGAAAGAGGTCAAGGAGCGCCTCGACCAGCCGGGCACCGGCCTTTCCGGCGGCCAGCAGCAGCGCCTGTGCATCGCCCGCGCCATCGCGGTCAGCCCCGAGGTGATCCTGATGGACGAGCCCTGCTCGGCCCTGGATCCCATCGCCACGGCCAAGATCGAGGAGCTCATCGACGAGCTTCGCGAGAACTTCACGATCGTGATCGTCACCCATTCCATGCAGCAGGCCGCCCGGGTCAGCCAGAAGACCGCGTTTTTTCATCTCGGACAATTGATCGAATGGGGCGATACTGAGCAGATCTTCACCAGCCCGAAGGACGAACGGACCCAGGGCTATATCACCGGCCGGTTCGGCTGAGGAGCAATTGATGATGCCGCAGAAAGCCCCCGACCATATCGTCAAGAGCTTCGACGACGAGCTCCGCAAGCTGCGCGAGCAGATCCTGGCCATGGGTGGCCGGGCCGAGGCGCAGCTGGCCGATGCCATCACGGCGCTGGCCAAGCGCGATTCCGACAAGGCCGTCCGGGTCATCGAGAGCGACAAGGGGATCGACGCCATCGAAATGACGGTGGCCCAGGATTCGCTCAAAATCCTGGCGCTGCGGCAGCCGATGGCCAAGGATCTCCGCGAAGTGGTGGCGGCGATCAAGATCTCGTCCGACATCGAGCGGATCGGTGATTATGCCAAGAACATCGCCAAGCGCACCCTGCAGCTCAATCAGCAGGCGCCGCTGAAGCCCACGGGCTCGATCCCGCGCATGGGCGACCTTGCGATCAAGCTGATCAGCGCCGTGCTCTCGGCCTATGCCAATGACGATGCCGACGGGCTGATCGCCGCCTGGCGGTCGGATGAGAGCATCGACGAGATGTACAATTCGCTGTTCCGCGAACTGCTCACCTACATGATGGAAGATCCGCGCAATATCGGTGCTTCGACGCATCTGCTGTTCATCGCCAAGAATATCGAGCGGATCGGCGATCACGCCACCAACATCGCCGAAACGGTGCATTTCCTGGTCCATGGCAAGCCCATCGACGAGACGCGCCCCAAGGGAGATACGACCAATGTTGCGATCAATGGCTGAACGCCCAAGACGGGCGGATGCGCCGCGCGGCGAGACGGCGACCGACAGCCGCACCAAGCCCGTGGTGCTGGTGGTCGAGGACGAACCGGCCCTGCTCACTTTGCTCAAATACAATCTCGAAGCCGAAGGCTACCGGGTGGTGGAAGCGACCAATGGTGAAGACGCGCTGGTGAAGGCGCGGGAAGAGACGCCGGACCTCATCCTCCTCGACTGGATGTTGCCTTTGGTGTCCGGCATCGAGGTCTGCCGCCAGATCCGCCGCACGCCGGATTTGAAATCGGCGGCCATCATCATGCTGACCGCCAAGGGCGAGGAAGCCGACAAGATCCGCGGCCTCGAGACCGGCGCCGATGATTATGTGACCAAGCCCTTCAGCCCCTCCGAGCTGATGGCACGCGCGAAGGCCGCCTTGCGCCGGGCGCGGCCGCAATCGGGCGAGGAGAATCTCGTCTATGCCGATCTGGAGATGGACCTCGCCACCCACCGGGTGCGGCGCGACAACAAGGATCTGCATCTCGGCCCGACCGAGTTCCGGCTGTTGAAGTTCCTGATGGAAAACCAGGGCCGCGTCTTTTCGCGCGAGCAGCTCCTCGATCACGTCTGGGGCCGCGACATCTATGTCGAGCCGCGCACGGTCGACGTGCATATCCGGCGCCTCCGGAAGGCCATCAATGTCGACGGCCTGCCGGACTTAATCCGCACCGTGCGCTCGGCGGGGTATGCGCTCGATATCGAGGATTGAGTTATTCAGTCCTCGCTTGCCATGCTAATTTAGTCCGTCATCCCCGGGCTTGACCCGTGGATCTGGTGCCGCTGCCGAGCCGTTGCCAGCAGATCCCCGGGTCAAGCCCGGGGATGACGACAAG
>NZ_CAMDRA010000043.1 GCF_945906275.1 Dongia mobilis | reverse complement strand
ACCAATCTTCGCTGATGCGCACCATCCATCACGTCACCCGCATCAACCCCTATGATCTGGTGAGCGTCGCCGACCTTGGCGACGTGCCATTCCATCAGTTGCTGGAGCATCCCAAGGCACTGGACGAAATCGCCGCTTTCTTTGATCGGGTGAAGGCGCACAAGATCATCCCGCTTTCCGCTGGTGGCGATCATACCATCTCGTTGCCGATCCTGCGCGCGATCGCCAAGGACGGGCCGGTCGGCATGATCCATATCGATGCGCATACCGATACCTGGGACATGTTCCAGGGATCGAAATTCGCCCATGGCTCGCCCTTCCGCCGCGCGGTCGAAGAAGGCCTGCTCGATCCCAAGCGCGTCATCCAGATCGGCATCCGCGGCGCGCAGGGCACCACCGGTGGCTGGGACTTTTCCCTGAAAAGCGGCATGCGCGTCGTGTTCATGGAAGAGTTCACCGAGATGGGTGTGCCCGCCGTCATCGCCGAGGCGCGCCGCATCGTCGGGAACGACAAGGTCTATCTCAGCTTCGATGTCGATGGGTTGGACCCGATCTACACGCCTGGCACCGGCACACCGGAAATCGGCGGTATCACGACGGTGGAAGCGCTGCAATTGCTGCGCGGCCTGCGTCGGCTCAATTTCATCGGCGGCGACGTGGTCGAGGTGGCGCCACCCTTCGACCCCAGCGGCAACACGGCCCTGGTCGCCGCTACCCTGATGTACGAGATGCTGTGCCTGCTGGCCGAGCAGATCGACGCCACGCGCGCGTAAACCTCAGCCTACCACGCCATCCTCGGGTCTTGCCCGAGGATGGCAAACAACCAAATCACCCCGCAAAACCTTCCGAACGGTGGACTTCCCTGCCGCCCAGCAGAGTAAGGTCGACCTGCGTGTCGCCGATCTCATAGGGATCCACGGTGAAGACATCACGGTCGAGAATGATGACGTCGGCATGCTTGCCAAGCGTCAATGAGCCGGTCTCATCAGAACGCCAGGCGGCCGCGGCGGCCAGCGTTGTGTAGCCGCGCACGACCTGCTCGACCGTCATGCGCTCCTGTTCCTGGAAGATCGGATAGTCCTTGCGCATGCGAGGGGGCTGGCGCGTGACCGCCGTCTGCATGATCGGAAACGGGTTGAGCGTCGAGACACCCCAATCGCTGCTGACCGCATAGGGGGCGCCGCTGTCGACGATGCTGCGCCAGGGATACATCCAGCGACCGCGCGCCTCGCCGATGAAGGGCAGCGCCACATCGGTCACCGATGGTTCGCAACGCGCCCAGAGCGGCTGCATGTTGGTGACGACGCCGAGGTCGCGCAGGCGCGGGATATCATCCGGGTGGATCACCTGCACATGGGCCAGTTGATGGAGGCTGGGCCAGGCGCCGTTCATCTCGCGCGCGGCTTCGATGCGGTCGAGTGCTACGCGCGTGGCGCGGTCGCCGATGACATGGACATGAAGCTGGAATCGCGCGGCGTCGAAGGCGATGAACAGGTCCTTGAGATGATCCTCGTCGAACATGATCGGGGCATTGACGCCTTGCGCGTCGGCATAGTCCTCGATCATCGCCGCGGTGCGGTTCTCGATGACACCGTCGAGGAAGAATTTTGCCGAATGCACCCCGATATTGTCGGAACGATAGTCGCGGCGAAGGGCTTCGAGACGGCCGACAGCGTCCTTGACGGATTCCGTGGGAAACACCTTGGCCGTGGCGCGCAGGCGCACCGAGAGTTCGCCCGCTTCCTCCAGGGCGCGATAGACCTTCATGTGCCGCTCCCACACCATCGCATCGAGGACGCCGGTAATGCCATGGGTGTTGCACAGTTTCTGGCCGTAGCGGACGCCGGCGGCGTAGGCATCAAGCGCCTTCTTGGGCATGCGGGCGCGGACCCAGTCGATGGCGTCTTCATAGATGAGGCCGGTCGGCACACCCGCCGCATCGCGCACGAAAGAGCCGCCGGCCGGGTCAGCGACGCTGGCATCGAGGCCGATCATCTCGCAGGCCTTGGAGTTGATGGCAGCGTTATGACCATCGGAGGCGTAGATGAAGAGCGGCCGGTCCGGCACCGCCGCATCGAGTGCCGCTCGGTCGAGATTGTGGGCGCCGAAAATACCCGAATACCAGCCCGTGCCGTGGACCCAGAGTTCGTTGGTTTCCTTGGCGAAGGCGCGCAGCGTTTGCTGTAACTGCTCGATCGTCCGCGCCTCTTCCAGATTGACGCTGGTGGAGAAGCCGGTCCCGCTGTCCTGGAGATGAATGTGGGTGTCCTGGAAGCCGGGCAGAACCAGTCTGCCACCCGCGTTCACGGTCCGGGTGCGGCCGGTACCGAGCGCCTTGATCTCGTCATTGCTGCCGACGGCGACGATGCGGCCACCGCGGGAGGCCAGCGCCTGGGCGCGCGGCTGCAGCGGATCCATGGTGCGGATATCGCCATTGATGATGAGAAGATCGGGCGCCGATTGGGTCATGATCCTGCCTATTATACATGCGCATAAGAAGTCAGGATCAGATCAGGTCGGCGTGCGAAAGACAATCCCCTGCCTGACTAGGGGCGCCAGAGTTCGGGCGATGCCGCCGACTCAGGATCGATGACGCAGAGCAGGCGCGTTTCGCCCGAGCCGGCAATTGGCGGCGAGCGATGCACGATGCCCATATCCTCCTCGGCAATGCTGCCTTTGAAGATCGCGACCTCCTGCGGCAGCAGGGTGAGAAGATTGCCGCTGAAGGTCCGCTGTTGCTGCAAAGCGGCAGCAGCGTCGACCGGTGCGACCCATTGGGTGCCAGCACCGCGATAGGTGGTCACGAGCCTCGCCGGGACGCGGTCGCGGTGGAATTTCCAGCAAGCATCACCGGTGATGACATCGAGGCGGATATCAATGGCCGGAGCTGCCATGATCATTGAAAAGCGGATCGCCAATCGTGCGATATCGGCGAGCAGGCTGCGCCTTTCATCATTCTGCGTCACGCCGCCTTGCTCGAAGATATGGCACAGTGCCGCGACGATGTCGGTGCTGGACGCCAGGATGTGCCCGCGAGGCAGGGCGCCGGCATCCTGACCCGCGAGCCAATCGGAGAGATGGGGCGGCAAGGCGCGCCGCCAGATGGCGAGGGCCACCTCATGATCGCGGATGCGATCGAGCACGTCGAGCCGTGCCCCGGCAACAATCAAGGGAGTCATTGCATCAGCTTGCAGATCGGTTGGTCGTCGCGATCGGCAAGCACTTCGCGCGCAAGACGGCTCAGCATGTCGGCAGCACGCTCGTGCCCGTAGTTACCGACCAGACGCGGCATCAGTTCGACCAGCAGCACGGCAGTCAGTGTCTCCGACGGCACGGCGGCCCGTTCGCTGCGCTGGAGCGCAGCCGTGATCAACTCTCGGGCAGTCGCAAACAATGGCGGCAGTTCCACGTCGGTCGTTGGCGTCTTCATCTGGCCTCACTGATCTAAATGATATGTTATAACATATCTTTCGATGGAAACAAGCCACTCGCTGGTAACGCCAGCAACGCGTTACCGCCGCAGCGAGACGTTGGCACCCATGCCGATTTCGGCGCAGATCGCGCGCGTGAGGTCGGCGCGGTTGAGCGTGTAGAAGTGGAAATGGCGCACACCGCATTTGAGCAGCGCGCGGCACTGATCGACGGCGATGTCGACGGCGATGCGCGCCGCGGCGTCTTCGTCGCGACCGGCAAGGCGGGCGTGGATGCTGTCCGGCATATGCGCGCCGCACGCGGCGGCGATGCTGGCGGTCTTCTCCAAGCTGCGGATGGGCAGGATGCCCGGAATGATCGGGACGGTGATGCCGGCGCGCGCGGCACGCTCCAGGAAGCGTTTGTAGCAATCGACATCGAAGAAGAACTGCGTGATGGCGCGGCTCGCCCCCGCATCGATCTTGCGCTTCAGGTGATCGAGATCGGCTTGGGCGCTTTGCGCCTGCGGATGCACTTCGGGATAGGCCGCGACGCTGATGTCGAAAGGATGCTGGCGGCACAGGCCCGCCACCAGATCGTCGGCATAGGCATAGCCGTTGGGCGATGGCGTGTACCCGGCGGCAATCCCCGCGGCCGGGTCACCGCGTAAGGCGACCAGCCGGTTGATGCCGGCCAGCCAGTATGAATCGGCGATGGCGTCGATCTCCGCGCGGCTGGCACCGACGCAGGTGAGATGGGCCGCCGTCGGCACGCCCGACCGCGCCTGCATTTCAGAGACGAGGGTGCGGGTCTGGTCACGGGTCGAACCACCGGCGCCGTAGGTGACCGAAACAAAGCGCGGGCCAAGGGCCGTGAGTTCATCCGCCGCCTGCCAGAACGAGGTGGCAAGGGCCGGCTGCTTGGGCGGGAAGAACTCGAAACTCACCGCAACGCCCTGATCGCGGATTTGGCGTGCTTCGTGGCGCAGCCGGGCAATCTCCTCAAAGCGGTCCTTCGGTGCGCGGCGGTCGATCATGTTCATGCTGGCGGCCCCGGGTTGATATTAGCAACACGCAGGGCAGCATAACAGATTCGAGATATAATGATATCTTTATGTTATTTGAACAAATGTATCATTGTGAACGCTTATCTATTTTATTTCAGTTACTTAGGCTTCTGCACGTTGAAGATGGTGACCGGCAAGGCTGCCCGCCAAGCATCAAAATCGCCGAGAGGCTTGGCCTGGGAGACGCTGATCCGGGTCAGTTCGCCGCCGATTTTCCCCTGCCAGGCGACCAGCAGCATCTCGCTCTGGACCGTGACCGCATTGGCGACCAGCCGACCGCCGGGCTTCAGCGCCGCCCAGCACTGCTCCAGCACACCCGGCTCCGTGACGCCGCCACCGATGAAGATGGCGTCCGGAATCGGCAAATCCTTGAGTGCCCCCGGCACGGCACCGGCCACCAGTTCGAGGCCGGGCACGCCCAGCGTCAGACTGTTGGCGCGGATGAGCTGCTGCCGGCCGGGATCCGCCTCGATGGCGATGGCGCGGCAGGATGGGTGCGCCCGCATCCATTCGATGCCGATCGACCCGCAGCCCGCCCCCACGTCCCACAGCAATTCACCCGGGCACGGCGCAAGGCGCGCGAGCGTCACCGCGCGGACATCGCGCTTGGTGAGCTGGCCGTCATTTTGATAGGAATCGTCGGGCAGGCCGGCCAGGGTTGAGAGGGGCCGCGCTTGTGCATCAGCCCTGCATTCGACGGCAACGAGGTTGAGTGTTGCCACTTCCGCCACGGACCACTCCTTGGCGACGCCATCGACGCGGCGTTCCTTCGTGCCGCCCATATGCTCCAGCGCCGCCATGCGGCTGGGACCGAAGCCACGACCGGTCAGAAGCCTGGCGATGGCGGCAGGCGATTTGCCGTCATGACTGAGAATGAACAGGCGCGCGCCGTCATGGAGATGAAGGTTGAGGGTCTCCAGCGGTCGGCCATGAATAGTGAGCAGCGCCACATCCTGCAGCGCCCAGCCCATGCGGGCGGCGGCAAGGGAGAAGGATGAGGGTGCTGGGAGCACATGCATCTCAGCGGCCGACACCAGGCGGCTGAGGCTGGCACCCATGCCGTAGAGCATGGGATCGCCGCTGGCGAGGATGCAGACCGGGCTGCCCTTCAGGGCCAGGATCTCGTCGAAGGCGCCATCAAAGGGTGTCGGCCAGGGGCGGCGCTGGGCGGCGAAATCGGCCGGCAGCATGGCGAGATGTCGTTGGCCGCCAAACACGACCTTGGCCGATCTCAGCGCCACGCAGGCCGCTTCGCCCAGCCCACCAAGGCCGTCTTCGCCGATGCCGATTACGGTGAGCCAGGCTGCCATGCCGCATATCTCTTTGAAAAAGGTGCCGCTTTTGCGCCTGAATACGGCATAGGAGCCGGCCCGGCAAGGGGTGCGACCGGTTGGAAACCGCGGAAAATCCGCTTCCGCTCCCCCGGGACCTCCTATAGAAGAGGCCCATTCATCGGTGCCCTTCGGGGCCTAAGAGGGAACGTGGGAGGGGATGCTTCCCCCAGCCATGGCTGCCCCCGCAACTGTGAGCGGTGAGCCCGTCGCAATCAGCCACTGGATCTGATCCGGGAAGGCGGCGCCAGGCCAGGACCCGCGAGCCAGGAGACCTGCCGGTGAACGGGGTTGCGGTTGGATGCATCGGTCGGGGCGTATCGATGCCGTAGCGGTCTGCCTTTGAAAGAGGAGCCCGCTCATTCACCGCGATGGTTATTGCCGGTGACAAAGTGACCGACCGCTCGTCGCATAGCGCGGACCCAGCAGATCAGATTGCGGGCGATGGCTCCAATCGCCGCTTTGCCTGTCCCGGCTTGTTCCGCATCGTGCCGTCGCGTGATGGCGGCATCTGCCGCATCAAGCTGCCGCGCGGGTTGGTGACATCCGACCAGGTGCGGGCGATCGCGGGAGCGGTAGAGCGCTTTGCCGGCGCGGTCGAAGCCACCAACCGCAGCAATATCCAGATCCGCGGCGTGCGGCCCGGCTGCGAGGACGCGGTGATCGACATCATCACCGCCGCCGGTCTTGGCCCCCGTACCACCGGTGCCGATGACGTGCGCAACCTTATGGTGAGCCCCACGGCCGGCATCGATCCAGCGGCGCTGGTCGATGTGACGGGCCTCGCCGACCGCATCCTGGCACGTCTTGAAGCGCAGCCCGGCTATCACGCCCTCTCTCCCAAATTCTCGATCCAGATCGATGGCGGCGAAAGTGTCGCGATGCTGGAGCATCCCAACGACATCTGGTTCGCTGCGGTCGATAGCGCTCGCTTTGCGTTCGGCCTTGCCGGCTGCCCGGGCGATGTTGGCGGAACGGCCGGGATCGTGGCTGCCGACGATGTGGACGCCACGCTTTTTGCTCTCCTTGACCGCTTCCTTGCCGAGAACGGCAAGATCAACAGCGCCGGCACGGTGATCAGCCGCTTCCGTCACCTGCTGGTCGATCACGCAGCACACGAGATCGCTGCAGGCCTGCCCATCATGGTATCGCGCGACACAGAATGGCGCAGCCGTCGGCCGGTGGCCTTCGGTCATGTCGGCCAACAGGCGCAAGGGCAGAGGGATCTGTGCTGGCTGGGCGCTGTACCACCCTTGGGTCGGCTGAACACCAAGATGCTGCAAGGGCTTGCCGACCTTGCCGATGATGTGTCGGGCGGCGAGATCCGCATGACACCATGGCAGAGCATCCTCCTGCCCAATATTGCCATTTCCACCGCGGCAAACGCCCTGGGGCAACTGGCAGCGCTTGGCCTCGTGGTCCAAAACGATAAGGCCCTGGCCGGCATCGTCACATGTGCAGGTAGTGTCGGCTGCAAATCCGGCATCGCCGATACCAAGGCGGACGCGCTGGCCCTTGCAGCCCGCCTCGACGCGGGGAAGATCGATGTCTTCGGCCTGCACCTCACCGGCTGTGGAAAATCCTGCGCTGCCCCCCGCCCCGCCCCGGTCACCTTGTTGGGAATTTCGCCCGGGCACTATGACGTCTTTCTGCGCAGCGACGCGGAAAAGGCGGGTTTCGGCAAGCTTGTCGGGCGGGACCTCACTATCGATCAGGCAGGCATCCTGTTGGCCGACAAATTCTCGTGAGTTCCGGAGTAGAGTGATGATCAATTACGAGCGCGATGGACAGGAAATCTACCGCCAGTCCTTCTCCATCATCCGCGCTGAAGCCAGGCTGGATGGCATTCCGGCCGATCTCGAAAAGCTCGCGGTCCGCGTTGCGCATGCCTCGGGCATGGTCGATGTGATCCAGGACCTGCGTTTTTCACCGGGCGCCGGCGCCGCCGGGCGCAAGGCGCTGGCCGAGGGGGCGCCGATCTTCGCCGATTGCCGCATGGTAGCGGAAGGTGTCACGCGCGCGCGTTTGCCCATGAAGAACGAGGTCATCTGCACGCTCTATGATCCGCGCGTGCCGCAGATGGCCCAGGATATCGGCAACACACGGTCAGCCGCAGCGCTTGAATTCTGGCGCGACCGGATGGCTGGCAGCGTCGTTGCCATCGGCAATGCACCGACGGTTCTCTTCCGCCTCCTCGAATTGCTCGACGAAGGGGCGCCCAAGCCGGCGCTCATCCTGGGTTTCCCCGTGGGCTTCGTGGGTGCCGCGGAATCAAAAGACATGCTGGCCGCCGACAGTCGCGGCGTTCCCTTTGTAATCGTGCGCGGCCGCCGCGGCGGCAGTGCCATGGCGGCTGCCGCCGTCAACGCCCTGGCAACGGAGAAAGAATAGTTATGACCCCAATTAAGTCGCCCGAAAAGAATTCGGGGGGGCCAGGACGTCTCTTCGGCCTCGGTGTCGGGCCGGGCGATCCGGAACTGATGACCGTGAAAGCCTTGCGACTGCTGCAGCAATCGCCGATCGTTGCCTATCTCGCGGCCAAGGGCAAGAAGGGCAATGCGCTCACCATCATCGAATCCTATCTGAAGCCGGAGCAGGTGACGCTGCCGCTCATCTATCCGGTGACGACGGAAAAGCTGCCGGCACATCTCAATTACGAAACGCTGGTGAGCGATTTCTACGACGCCTCGGCCGAGGAAGTGGCAGCCCATCTCGATGCCGGGCGCGATGTGTCGGTGATCTGCGAGGGCGATCCGTTCTTTTACGGCTCGTTCATGTATCTCCATGATCGCCTGGCGACACGCTATGAAACGGAAGTTGTCCCGGGTGTCTGTTCCGTGCTCGGCGCCGCTTCGGTTCTAGGCGCACCTTTGGTCTATCGCAACCAGAGCCTCGGCATTCTCTCCGGCGTGCTGCCTGAGGAAGAGCTGAAGCGGCGCCTTGCCGACATGGATGCCGCCGCCATCATGAAGCTCGGCACCAATTTCGAAAAGGTGCGCAAGGTGGTGATGGATCTGGGCCTCGGTGACCGGGCGCTCTATGTCGAGCGCGCCACCATGGGCAACCAGAAGATCGTGCCGTTGGCCGAGGTCGACCCTAAGAGCGCCCCCTATTTCTCGATCATCATCGTGCCCGGCAAGAAGTGGCAGTCCTGATGAGCCAGCCGGCGATCCTCATCCTCGGCGCCAACTCCTTGGCGACGGCGCAGCGGATCAAGGCGGCGCTGCCGGATGCAACGATCTACGGGCTCGCCGGCCGGGTCGAGGGCGCCGACATCGCGTACGAAGAGTTCGGCCCAACGCTGCGTGATCTCTACAACGCCGACCGGCCGATCATTGCGCTGTGCGCGGCCGGTATCGTCATTCGGTCGCTAGCCAGCCTGTTGCAGAACAAGCAGGCGGAACCGCCAGTGCTGGTCGTCGCCGAAGACGGCAGTGCCGTGGTACCATTGTTGGGCGGTACCCGCGGCATCAATGTGCTGGCGCGCGAGATCGGCGTGGCGCTCGGAACCGCGCCTGCCATCACCACCACGGGTGAATTGCGCTTCGGCACCTGCCTGCTCAGTCCGCCTGCCGGGTATCACCTGCGCAATCCCGCCGACGGCAAGACTTTCATCGCCAACCTACTGGCAGGTGCGAAGATGCGCGTCGAGGGCGAGGCTCCCTGGTTCGCCGCGGCAAAGCTGCCGATCGATGATGCCGGCACGCTCACCGCCCGCATCACCTCCGCCGATGTCGAGCCGGCGGCAGATGAATTGCTGTTCCATCCGGCGACGGTCGTCATCGGCGTCGGCCGCGCCGAGCCGGATCTCGCGACGCGTATTCTGACCGCCCTCGCCCAGGTGAAGCTCTCGCGCCATTCCCTGGCGCTGCTCCTCGCTACTGAGCGCGACGCCGGCAGCGCGCATCTCACGGCCGCCGCCGATGAGCTTGGCGTAAAGCTGCGCTACGTGCCCGATGCAACGACACCGGAAGCACTGGTTCTCGCCGCGGTGCCGGAGCCGATCCAGGCCGTGACCATCGAGACATTGGCCATCGCCGTCGCCGACAAACTGGAAGAGGTGCAGTTGGCAGGACGCAAGCGCGGGCGGCTCGCCGTCGTCGGCCTGGGGCCCGGCGATGCCGGGATGATGGTGCCAGCCGTGCGGCGCGAGATCGACCAGGCCGAGGATATCGTCGGCTACGACACCTATGTGAAGATGGCCGGCCCCTTGCGCCCTGATCAGATCGTGCATCCGTCGGATAATCGCGAGGAATTGTGGCGGGCACGCCAAGCCTTTGCGCTCGCCGCGAGCGGCCGCTCGGTCGTGGTGGTTTCATCGGGTGATCCAGGCGTCTTTGCCATGGCATCTGCTGTCCTCGAAGCCCTCGACGGTTCGGAAGACCCAAGCTGGCATGGCGTCGATCTGGTGGTGCTGCCCGGTGTTTCGGCGGCGATGGCGGCGGCGGCGCGGATCGGCGCACCGCTGGGCCATGATTTCTGCATCATCTCTCTGTCCGACAATCTGAAGCCCTGGCCGGTCATCCTCGATCGCCTCGCCCACGCCGCGGCTGGCGATTTTGCCGTGGCCTTCTATAACCCGATCTCCAAGGCGCGGCCCTGGCAGCTGGGTGAAGCGCTCGACTTGCTGCGGCAGCACCGCGCGCCTGAAACGCCGGTGGTGTTGGGGCGCGATGTGGGCCGACCGGCGGAGCGCGTTACCAGCCTGACCCTGGGCGACCTTGCACCGGAGATGGTCGATATGCGGACGGTGGTCATCATTGGTTCGTCGACCACGCGCACAATCAAGCGGCCGGATGGCGGCGAATGGGTCTATACACCGCGCTGGTACGGAACCGCACCGGTCGAAACCGAGAAGGACTAGAGTTTCCGAACCCAGTCGACGGCACCGGCGATATCGCCGACCTGCGACACGTCGGGGCGCGCTGGTCGCCGCTGCATCACGACGTGAATGCCGAGCTCCCGGGCCGCACGCAATTTGGCGTCAGTGGCATCTCCGCCGCTGTTCTTGCACACAATGCAGTCGATCCGGCGCGATTGCAGCAATTGCCGCTCATCCGCCAAGTTGAACGGACCCCGCGCGAGAACGATCTCGGCATCCGCTAATTTGATGTCGGCCTCCGGCTGCTCAACAGCGCGAATTACGAAGGCAATATCGGTGAGTGCTGTGAACGGCGCCAATTCCTGCCGACCAAGGGCCAGAAACGCGCGCTTTGCAGAAATGCGCAGGACAGCGACCGCCTCGTCCCAATCGTTTACCAGGGTCCAGTTGTCACCCGGTTGCGCGATCCAGGCCGGTCGTTCCAGGCGCAGCAGCGGAACCCGCGCGGCCGCCGTCGCCTCGGCGGCATGCCAGCCCATGCGACGGGCGAAGGGATGCGTGGCATCGATCACGGCCGCGATCTCGTTGTTGCGCAGATACTCCGTAAGGCCAGCCACCCCACCGAACCCGCCGATCCGCACCTCGCCCACCGGCAATTTTGGGTTGGCAACTCGTCCGGCCAGCGATGAAACGACGCGGACGTTGGGAACCGACTGCAACGCTTCCGCCAGCGCGATGCCTTCGCCAGTCCCACCGAGGATGAGAATGGTTTGGCGAGAGGTCATCTGTTTGGCCGCCGAAGGTCTCTGCCCCACTCGTCAGGCATCACTGCTTGTGAAAGACGATCGTCTTCCCATCCGTCGCATTCAGGATCAGCTTGTCGCCCTGCGTCTGATAGCCGTTGACGTGGCTAAGGAGATCGAGATAGGCCTGCTCCTGCGCCATCAACATATCCGGCGAGCAGAACATCTTGGTGGAAAAGGCCTGTTCGAAGGCGAGCTTGCTGCCATCCCGCTGATAGCCGGCACCGTAGCTGTTGCAGCCGGCCTTGCCGCCGGAACGGCCATCGGCCTCAAATGTCAACGTCACATCACCTCCCGCCACGACCGGAGCCCCGGCAATCGTCTCGGCAACCCAGATCGGGCCGACAATCCCGGCCTGACCAGATGCTGCGCCCGAACTGCAGGCCGCAACCAGCAGGACCAGCGGCAAAGCCAGCGAGATCAGAGTACGCATGACATCACTCCCACGTCATTCCGCCGCCGGCGCCTGGACCGAGGCCAATTGCCGCGACACTAATTGGGCGTAGAGGCCGCCACGCGCCAGGAGCGTCGCGTGTGTACCGGTTTCCACCACCCTGCCAGCTTCCAACACCACAATAAGGGCGGCGTTCCGTACCGTCGAGAGGCGATGCGCGATGACGATGGTGGTGCGATCCGCCTGCAGCACATCAAGCGCCCGGCGCACGGCCTGCTCGTTGACGGCATCAAGATGCGACGTCGCCTCGTCTAGGATCAGGACCGGTGCATCCTTCAGGAAGGCCCGGGCGATAGCGACGCGTTGGCGTTGGCCGCCGGAGAGGCTGGTGCCGCGTTCCCCTACCGGCGAGTCGAGGCCCTCCGGCAAGGCGGCGACCAGTTCGTCCAGCGAGGCGTGCTGGATCGCCGTCGCCAGCTGCTGCTCGGTTGCCGACGGACGAGCGATCAGCACATTGTTGCGCAGGCTGTCATTGAAGAGATAAGTGTCCTGCGCCACCAGCGCGATCTGCCCGCGCAGCTCGTCGAGCCTGTAATCGCGAAGGTCGATACCCTCCAGCAGGATGCGGCCCTGGTCCGGATCCCAGAAGCGCATCAGCAGCTGCGCGGTCGTGGTCTTGCCGGCACCCGAAATTCCAACCAGCGCCACAGTCTGGCCGGCCGGGATCTTGACGCTAACGCCGCGCAGGGCCGCGCGCGATTGTCCTGGGTAAGTGAAGGCCACGTTCTCCAGCACCAGGCCCGCGCCGTGATTGACCGCTGCCGGGGCGATGCCGCGCCCGTCGGTGACCGGTACCGGCTCATTCATCAGGCCATATATGCGGCGCGTCGCACCCATCGTATCGGCAAGCTGCCGACCGATCTGGGCGATCTCCGACACCGGCAGGAAGGCTGCCATCGCCAGCAGGGAGAAGAGCGGCAAGGCGGCAACGTCAACCTGCCCCTGTTGTGCAAGGATTCCGCCGGTCACAACGGTGGCGAGTCCGCCCAGGCCCGTCAGCACCTCGAGCAAAGATTGCTGGAAGGTCAGGTCCCGAAAGAAAGGCAACCGGAGGTGAATATACCGATCGGAAAGAATGTCGAGCCGCTGACCGCGGACGTTCTCCTGCTGGAAGGCCACGATCTCGGCCAGACCCTGCACGGAATCGACCGCGAAGGCACCGAGTTCGCCGGCGGCTTCGCGGGCGTCCGAGGCAAGGCGGTCGGAGCGGCCACGCAGCAGGAACGGGCATAAGGCGACGGCGGCGAGGAACGGCAGCAAGCTTATCGTCAGCCACAAGTTGGCAGAGCCCAGCACGACCAGCACGGCCGCCGGCACCAGGATGGCGACGAAGGCCGGCGCCACTGTATGAGCAAAGAAGTATTCGATGAGCTCGATATCATTGGTGACAAGCGCCATCAGATCGCCCGTGCGGCGGCGCACCAGGTAGGCCGGCGCCAGCGCATCGAGCTTGCGGAAGATGTCGAGCCGCATCTTGGCCAGCAGCCTGAACGCCATGTCATGAGCAATCCAGGATTCCAACCAGTGCAGGACGCCGGACAAAGGAGCAAGTACCGCCAGCGCCCACAGCCAGCCGCTGTAATCCTGGCCGTTCTTGAGATCCGCGACAGCCAGCGCGCTCAACACGCCAATGCCGATGAAGGCCAGAACGCGCAGCACGCCGAACAGGAAGGTCAATGTCAGGCGACCTTTCCAGGGGAGGATGACGCGCATCAGGTTGGCGACCACCTGATACCAGCCAATGCCGTCGGCCTTGAGGATGCCTTCGGTCACGGATTTGGCTGCTGTCCCTTCCGCCAACGCCTCGACCGGACGCGAAATGGCCAGCAGGTCATGCTGGGCGCCACCGGACTCGCGCACTTGTTCCGCCATCAGGGTGGCGTAGATGCCACCCTGGCGCAGCAGCGCGTCATGCGAGCCGCTCTCGGCCACGCGGCCATTGTCCAGCACCAGGATGCGATCGCAGCCGATGATGCTGGAAAGCCTGTGGGCGAGGATGAGCGTGGTGCGGCCCTGCATCAGCCGGTCGAGGGCCGCCTGGATCGCTGCCTCATTCTCGGCATCGACCGCGGAGAGAGCTTCATCGAGCACCAGAATCGGCGCATCGCGCAGCAGTGCGCGGGCGATGGCGACGCGCTGGCGCTGTCCGCCCGACAGCTTGATGCCCTTTTCGCCGATGATCGTGTCATAGCCCTGCGGCAGCGACTGGATGAGGTCGTGGATGTTGGCAGCACGCGCCGCATCCTCGACATGGGCGCCGGTGGCATTGGGCCTGCCCATGCGGATATTTTCCTCGACCGTGCCGTGAAACAGGAACGTGTCCTGGTTGACGACGGCGATCATGCCGCGGATCTGCTCGGAAGTGAGATCCCGGAGATCGTGGCCGCCGATCTTGATGCCGCCCTGCTCTGGGTCATAGAAACGCAGCAGCAACCGCACGATCGACGATTTGCCGCCGCCGGAACTGCCGACCAGACCGATGCGCTCGCCGGGTGCAACGGCGAAATCTAGCCCCTGATGCACGATCCGGCGCGTGCCCGGATATCTGAAGGCGACATTTTCGAAGCTGAGGCTCGGCTGCAGGGGTGCGGCGAATTCCTGCGACGCAGCGTCGGCGACTTCGGGCTGGGCGTCGAGAATCTTGTAGATACCTTGCGCCGCAGACATGCCGACCATGCCCTGGTGCAGGACCGAGCGCAAATCGCGCATCGGGCGGAAGATCTCGACACCCAGCATCAGGATGATGAGCAGCGCGGTGAGTGACATGGCGCCCGCCTCGACCCGGTAAGCACCCAATGCCAGCGCAGCCGCGGCACCACAGGCGATGGCGCTGTCGGTGATGCCGCGCGAAAGCACGTTGGTTGCCAGCACCCACATGGTGCGGCGGAACAGCGTGTCGGCCTCGATCTCCAGTTTGTCGGCGCGCGCCTTGCTCTGGCTAAAGGCCTTCAAGGTGGCGAGGCCCTGGATGGAATCGAGGAATTCGGCCGCGAAGGATTCATAGGAATCCTGCCGGTCGGCAGAGCGGCGCACATCGAATTTGTGCCATAGACCGGGTGCAAACAGGGCGATGAGGGCGAAGGCCAGGAGCACCAGCGCCACCGGCAAATCGATGAAAGCGATGGCGGCGAAGACCAGGATGGGTGTCAGCAAGGCGGTGAGGAATTGCGGCAGTAACTGGCCAAAATAAATTTCCAGCTGTTCGACGCCGTCGATGAGCGAGAGCGTCAAGGCGCCCGAGCGTTGCCGCGCGACGGTGCCAGGCCCAAGGGCTGCGATGCGCTCGTAAAGGACGCGGCGCAGTTTCTTCTGTACGCGCCCCGCCGTCTCATGCGCCACCATGATGCGCAGATAGTCGAACACACCGCGCAGCACCATGATTCCGGCGATGGCGAGGATGGGGGTTGCGAGCGCCTCAATCGATTGCCCGGCGAAGACTGCCCCGATCAGCCAGCCAAGAAGCCCGAGACGCAATACGCCAAAGCCGACCGCAACCAGGCCGATCAAGGTCGCCCAGGCGATGCGGCCGCGGACCCCGTCGGTGAATGTCCAGAGCCGTTTTTCCATGTGCATGACGGGCCTCATTCCTTGCAACTGCTTCGCATCTTCTCAGATTATGCCGAACATCTGCGTTCGACATTCGACAAATTGGAGCACTGACTGTACGTTTATGAACAGGCTCAGAGCGAGGGATGAGGCATGATTAATGATTGGAACGACCTCAAAGTATTCCTGACCCTGGCTGAGGAGGGCCAGTTGACGGCCGCCGCCAAACGCCTCCATGTCAGCCACCCGACCATTGCGCGGCGAATCAAGGCGTTGGAAACGTCGATCGGGGCGCGGCTGTTCGACCGGCTGCCGGATCGCTTCGTCCTCACCCCGGCCGGCGAGGAGTTGCTGGCGGATACGCGGAAGATGCAACAGGCGGCGGAATCGATCGATCGGCGCAGCGCCGGCCTTATCGACATGGCGCAAGGCGTGGTGCGGCTCTCGGCCGGCGAGGCGATGACCGGATTCCTCGCCGCCCACCTGCCGCGCCTGCGCGACAATCTGCGCTGCGTCGAGTTCGAGCTGTCGGCCAGCCACACTCTGGCCAACCTCTCGCGGCGCGAGGCGGATCTCCTCATCCGCGAGCAGATGCCGGACCTCGCCAGCATCGTGACCAGGAAGCTCGGCCGCGCCGCTTACGCGATCTATGCCCAGGCGGGATCAAAAGTTCGCGACCAGTCACCGGAGGCACTCCGGCAACTGACCTGGCTCGGGTTCGACGACGATCATGCCTACATGCCGGGGCAAAGCTGGACCCGCGAGCTGCTCGCCGGCAGGCGCCCGGCCATCCGGGTCAATGACTGGCTGGTCATGCGCGATGCCATCGGCGCCGGCGCAGGACTTGCCGTCCTGCCCTGCTATCTTGCCGACAGTGACCGCCGGTTGCAGCGCGTGGGCGGGATCCTGCCGGATGTCACAGCGGATCAGTGGCTGCTGGTGCATCGCGACCTCCGCACGCTGCCCCGCATCCGCGCCGTGATGGACCAGTTGGTCGCATTTTTCCAGGAACAGAAATCGGTCTTGGCAGGGCAAGGTCAGCCCGCAGACCGGAGCGCAGCCGAGTAGCGCGCATATCCTCCGACTTTGCGGACTCTGGTCCAATTGTGGGAACAAAGCTCGGCCATTGCCTGTTGAGCCAGCATATCACCCACAAGGAGGAAATAATGCAGTCAGCAATGGAAAACCGTCAGGAGACATTGAAGCGTGATGAGACCGGTAGCCTCATCTCCGCCGACAAGGTGCAGGGCACCGACATCTATAACCGCCGCGGTGACAATCTTGGCGAAGTCGAGAATGTCATGATCGACAAGGTGACCGGCAGGGTCGCTTACGCAGTCGTGACCTTCGGTGGATTTCTCGGCATCGGCGCGGAACGCCGGGCGCTGCCGTGGAACGTCCTCAGCTATGACGTCGATCTGGGCGGATATGTGGTGAATGCGGAAGACGATGTTCTGCGCCGCACCCCGGTCTATACCGACAACACCAGCGTAGACCCGGAATGGGGCACGCGACTTCATGGCCATTTCGGCGTGCCGCCCTATTGGCAATAGGATTGCTGACGATAGACCGTCCGTTAGTCCCAGACCGGCGGTAGCGCGGCAGTAACGGCTCGCGGCTTCTCCTCGAAGTTGCGAGCCATTTTTCTCGTCAATCAACATCCAGATGGAGAGCCGTCATGACACAGACCATCGGCTATTACCTCGCCAGTGCGCTTGCCTCCGCCTATGTGTTGTTCCTGGTCGGCACCCGCTGGCCGGTCTGAATGGAAAGCGTCTGATCTTGCATGATCTATAAAGTGAAACTCGGGTGGGTCGATCCTGATTTGCCGGCGGGCGAAAGATGGTTTGCCCGCCAGATCGAAGGTCGCTACGGCCAATTCCCCGACGACAAGCTGCCGGCCGAATGGCTGATGCTGCTTCGGCAAATGGATAAAGTGACACCTAGCGGCGCTTGAGAATGCCCTTCGTCGTGAAGGTCTGCATGCCGTGCTTGCGACCCAGCCGTTTGCCCTCACCGCCACCGAGACCTGTCCCAGCCGGCTGCCAGTTGGGAATGAGATGATGCTTGCCGGGACCGATGAGATCGGCCCGACCCATATTCTTGAGCGCCTCGCGCAGCAACGGCCAGTTTTCGGCATCGTGATAGCGCAGGAACGCCTTGTGCAGACGGCGCTGCTTCAGCCCCTTGATGGTCTCGACCTTTTCCGACGCACCACGGCGCACCGGGCGCAACGGATTTAGGCCCGAATGGTACATGGCGGTCGCAAGCGCCATCGGTGACGGCAGGAAGGTCTGCACCTGGTCGGCACGGTACTTGTTGCGCTTCAACCAGAGAGCCAGATTCATCATGTCCTCATCCGTCGTCCCCGGATGCGCGGCGATGAAATAGGGAATGAGGAAGTATTCCTTCTTCGCCTCCTTGGCAGCCTTGTCGAACAGTTCCTTGAACTTGTCATAGGTGCCGATGCCCGGCTTCATCATCTTGGAGAGCGGACCTTCCTCCGTATGCTCGGGCGCGATCTTCAGATAGCCGCCGACATGGTGGGCGACCAGTTCCTTGATATAGGCGGGGCTTTTGACGGCCAGGTCGTAGCGGACGCCGGACGCCACCATCACCTTCTTGATGCCCGGCAACTCGCGTGACTTCTTGTAGAGCTGGATCAGGGATTCATGGCTGGTGTTGAGGTTGGGGCAAACATCCGGATAGACGCAGGACGGCAGGCGGCAGAGGGATTCCGTACGCTTGTCCTTGCAGGCCATGCGGTACATGTTTGCTGTCGGGCCGCCGATATCGGAAATGATACCGGTGAAGCCTTTGGTCTTGTCACGGATGTTCTCGATTTCCTTCAGGACCGATTCTTCCGATCGGTTCTGGATGATGCGGCCTTCATGCTCGGTGATCGAGCAGAAGGAACAGCCGCCGAAGCAGCCGCGCATGATGGTGACCGAGAAGCGGATCATGTCCCAGGCGGCGATCTTGGCATCGCCGTAAGCCGGATGCGGTGCCCGCGCATAGGGCAGTTCGAACACCGCATCCATTTCCGGTGTCGAGAGCGGAATGGGCGGCGGCGTCAGCCACAGTTCACGGTTGCCATGGCGCTGCACAAGGGCTCGGGCATTGCCGGGATTGCTCTCACGATGCAGCACGCGCGAGGCGCGGGCATAGCTTTCAGAATCCTTTTCCACCTGTTCGAAGGATGGCAGGCGTACGACCGTGTCGCCGGCAAGCTGGCGTGCGCCCTCGGACGCTGACTCGATGTCATTGGCAGGTGCTTCGGTCCAGCCATCCGGTACGCGGTCCTTCATCAGGGCCACACCGCGGATGTCGTCGAGATCGCCGGGCTTGTCGCCCTTGGCGAGACGGTGCGTCACTTCGACAACGGCGCGTTCGGCATTGCCATAGAGCAGGATATCGCCCTTCGCATCGACCAGAATCGAGCGGCGCACCTTGTCCGACCAGTAGTCGTAATGCGCGATGCGGCGCAGCGAGCTCTCGATACCGCCCAGAACGATCGGCACGTCGTTATAGGCTTCGCGGCAGCGATGGGCATAGACGATGACAGCCCGGTCCGGCCGCTTGCCGCCTTCATCGTTGGGCGTGTAGCTGTCATTGTGGCGCAGACGCCGGTCCGCGGTGTAGCGGTTGACCATGGAATCCATGTTGCCGCCGGTGACGCCGAAATAGAGGTTGGGCTTGCCCAGCGCCTTGAACGGCTCGGCGCTTTGCCAATCCGGCTGCGCGATAACACCAACGCGGAAACCCTGCGCCTCAAGCAGACGGCCGATGACGGCCATGCCGAAGCTGGGGTGGTCGATATAGGCGTCGCCGGTCACCAGGATCACGTCGCAGGAATCCCAGCCAAGCTCGTCCATCTCGGCGCGGCTCATCGGCAGGAACGGCGCCGTCCCGAAACGGTGCGCCCAGAACTTGCGATGAGAGAAAAGCTGCTTCGCGGTTTCCATGTCCCTGCACCAAACTCAAACTATTGGAACAACGCGGATCGGGGCGGCGCCGCGTGCCGGCACCGTCTACCCATTCTCGTCGCCCGTAATTTCGGCCCGCGGCCAGTCGCGATCCACCCAGTGGACCAACACCCATTCGGCCACCGCGCCCGAAGGCACGGCCAGCATCAGTTGAGTGGCGCGCTGAATAGCATCTAAACTACTGAAAAGTCAATGTTTTGATGGGCCAGCGAAGAGCCCGCTTGATCATGCTGGAGCAAACGGGATCAATGGCTTAGGTGCGCATGGACTCATGCCCTGACGATGTGCAGGGGCATAAACTTGGGGGAGAGACGTCATGACCGATCCGAAAGGCGCACCTGGCGCCGGGTTGCTCGATCGCAGCGGGAGCTGCCTTGTGGTGATCGACGTCCAGCAATACTTCCTCGATAAGCTGCCGCTGGATTGGCGCGAACCGCTGGTGGCACGCATCGCCTGGCTGATGCGGGTGGCACGCATCCTCGACATTCCGATCATTGCCACCGCAGAAGACATTGCCCAGGACGGTCCGCTGGTGGCGCCGTTGATGGCGGGGCTGCCGGCGGGCGGGCAGGTGTTCGACAAGCAGGTCTTCGGTCTCCACGACCAGCCGGACATCCGCGCGGCGGTCACCGCGACGGGCAAACGCGAGTTCGTGCTGGTCGGCTTGGAGACCGATGTCTGCATCGCCCATTCGGCGCTGGGGTTGCTGGGGGCCGGGTACCGTGTCGCGGTGATCGACGACGCCACGGCCTCACCGCCACCGCATCATGATATCGGCCTCGCCCGCATGGGTGCCGTTGGCGTCATCCGCACATCGGTGAAGGGCGTCTGTTACGAATGGGTGCGGGACTTGGCCACGCATGCGCGGGTGAAAGCCCAACTCAACGTGCCGCTGCCGGCGGGGCTGACGCTGTGAGTAGATGGGCGGACGCCCTTAGCGTCCGCCCGATTTCTCAGTAACCACCTTTGCCCGCTGGCTTCACCACCAGCCTGGTGACGATCACATGCACCAGGCCGGCCACCACCAAGGTCGGCAGGGTCGCGGTCGTATAGTCATAGGTGCCGTGGCTGACATAGGTGAGCGGATTGAGGAGATAGAGATAGGTCCCGCAACCGGCCGCCATCGCCAGCAGGGCCGCCGGGTTGAAACCGGCCCAGAAGCGATAGGTACTGCCCTCGCCGCCCACGAACATCGCGCGTATGTCGATCCGGCGGTGGCGCAGGAAGTAGTAATCGGAGATCTGGATTCCGCAGAGCGGCGCGAAGGCCATGCCGATGAAGGCGAGGAACGACCCGAAATTGGCGAAGAACAGTTCCGGGATCAAGAGGCCGACCAGTACCACCGGCGCGATGGTGAGGAGAAGCAGTACGGGCCACGACAAGCGGTCGAGCCCCGGGAAGTGGCGCAGCCCGATGGCGGAGGCATAGACGCCGGCCACCGCCGTGCCGAGATTGGCCGCCGCCACGAACAGCAGGGCGATGACGCCGTAGACCGGCCCGCCGATCGTGCGCATCCATTCGGCAGGATCCGACACCTGCAGCACCAGGATGCCGGCGATGCCGATGAGGGACAGCAGCGGGACGGGTGCGCCCATGCCGATCATGATCGGTACGGCCGCGGTGCGACCCTTGGGCGCCATGCGCACCATGGCGCCGATATAGGGCCACCAGGAGAGCAACGAGACGATGCCGATCTCGACACCCGTGGTGTAGTTACAGAGCGGGTCGGTCGAGGCATAGGCCGGTACCGCCGCCTCGATATCGCCCCAGCGCTGCGTGACCAGGATGTAGAGCATCCAGAAACCGACGAAGACATGGGCCACCAGGATCTTGGCGATGCGGTCGAGGCCGCCGGAGCCTTTCAGCAGGAACAGAAAGACCAGCGCGCAGGCGAGGAAGATCGTGGCCGGCACGATGATGGCGCTTTCGCCGTCCGGAATGACGCCAAGCGCGATCAGCAATTGCGTGGTCGATTTGGCAAAGAAGATCAGCAGCAGCGAGTTCCATCCCACGATCGAGATCTGCTGCATGGCGGCTGGGATGATCCAGCCGGTCGAGCCGAATTGTGGCTTGGACGAGGCAATCGAATCAACACCGAAGCGGATGCAGATCGGCACCGCCGCCAGTGCCACGATCAGCATGCCGATCATGCTGCCGGCAAAGAGCGCCGCAAAGCCCTGACCGAAGCCGAGATAGTAGCCGGTATATTCGCCGATGATGTAGCACCAGGTGGCTGCCGCCGCGGTGGCCAATGAAATGCCGAGCTGCCAGGGACCCCAGGTCCGTTCCTTGAGGAGCAACGGCCAGGCGCTCTTATCGGCTTCGATCTCTGCCTGGTTGCTCATAGCGACCACCCGATGATGAGTGCCAGAATCGGCAGGGCCACACCGAGGAACAGCAGCCAGAACCAGCTGCTGCCGTCAAAATCCTCGCCCTGCCCCGAAGGTGATTCGAGCGCGCGGATGCGGCGCTCCAGTTCAGCCGGAATATCTTGCGTTGCCATCTACGTCTCCCCTGAAGCGCGGTCCCCATTTTGGGTGATGATGGCCGGGAAGGCCCGCGCGTCTCTTTCCCGGCGATGCCGCCCTTCAGCCCCGCTTGAAGGCCTCTTCCTTCTTGTAGGGATACCACCAGAAATCCTGGTTCGAGGCCTTCGGATCGATCATGACGAATTTCGTGTTCTGGAATTGCTGCAACCCTTCCGGGCCTAATTGGCGACCGGTACCGGTGAGCTTGCGGCCACCGAAAGGCAGCGCATCATTGTCGAGCAGTGGGGCATTGACCCAGAGGATCCCGGATTCGATCTCATCGACGGCGCGGAAGGTTTCCTCCATGTCGAGCGAATAGAGATTGGCGCCAAGACCGTAGCGCGAGCGGTTGGCGAGCGTCAGCGCCTCATCAAAACTCTTCACCCGGCAGATCGGCGCCACGGGGCCGAAAGGTTCCTCGTTGATGATCTCCATGTCAGGTGTGACGCCGGTCAGCACGGTGGGCTCGACGAACCAGCCGCGGTTGAGGTCGGCCGGCCGGCCACCGCCGATGGCAACCTTCGCCCCCTGCTGTCGGGCCCGGGCCAGCATGCCTTCATAGCGATCGCGCTGCTTCCTTGTGGCGAGCGGCCCCAGATCGACCTGGTCGAGGCCGTTGCCGATGCGCAGGCGCCGCGTCTCCTCGACCAGCTTTTCGACGAATTCGTCATGGATGGCATCATGCACATAGAAGCGTTCCGCCGAGGTGCAGACCTGGCCGCAATTGAGATAGGCGGCGAAGGCAGCACCCCGCACCGCCATGTCGAGCGGCGCCGAGGGCATGACGATGAAGGGATCGTTGCCGGAGGCTTCGATGAGGCAGGGCTTGAAACTTTCCGCACAGGTGCGGGCCACCGCCTGACCCACCGCGACCGAGCCGGTATAGGCGACGCCATGCGTCCCCGAACTGGCGATGAGACGCTGGCCGACGCGACCCGTGCCTGTTACGACCTGGAGGAGGCCGGGCGGCAGGGTCTGGAAGATCTCCATGAATTTGAGGGTGGTGAGGCTGGTCTGCTCATGCGGCTTGACAATGACGGCGTTGCCGGCCGCCAACGCAGCGGAGGCTTCCCAGCACAGCAGCACCAGCGGGAAGTTGAACGGCAGTACGATGACGATGGTGCCCAGCGGTTCCTTGATGCTGAAATGGAACTGGCCCGGCACGGTCGCACCGGCGATGCGCCCGGTCTCGTGCCGTGCGAGTTCCGCATAATAGTCGATGGCGGTGGCGCACCACGAGATCTCGTCAACGGAGTCCTTGAACGGCTTGCCTTCCTCGCGCG
>NZ_CAMDRA010000042.1 GCF_945906275.1 Dongia mobilis | reverse complement strand
CCGCGGGCCGTTTCGTCGGGGATGGATGATGTCGATCAGGCGTCGACGAGATCGCTTTCCAGGGCCGGGTAGTCGGTATAGCCCTTGGCGTCGCCGCCGTAGAAGGTGTTGGCATCCCAGTCGTTGAGCTTGGCGCCCAGGGCAAAACGTTTGGGCAGGTCGGGATTGGCGATGAACAGCTTGCCGAACGCCACCGCGTCGGCGTTGCCGGCGGCGATGATCGCCTCGGCGCTTTCCTGGGTGAAGCCTTCATTGGCGATGTAGACGCCGCCGAACGCCTTCTTCAATTGCGGGCCGAGACTGTCCGGCTGCTGGCTCTCGCGGGCGGCGATGAACGCAAGACCGCGATTGCCGAGCTGCTCGGCCACATAGCCGAAGGTGGCGGCCGGGTTGGAATCGCTCATGTCGTGGGAATCGCGGCGGGGGGCGAGATGCATGCCGACGCGGCCCGGGCCCCAGACCTTCAGCACCGCATCGGTTGCTTCCAGCATCAGCCGGGCGCGGTTCTCCAGCGTGCCGCCATAGATGTCGGTGCGCTTGTTGGTGCCGTCCTGCAGGAACTGATCAAGCAGATAGCCATTGGCGCCGTGCAGTTCGACACCGTCGAAGCCGGCCTTCTTCGCGTTCTCGGCACCCTGGGCGTAGGCCGCCACGATGCCCGGCAACTCGTCGAGTTCAAGGGCGCGCGGTGTCACATAGGGGCGCTGCGGCCGCACCAAGCTGACATGGCCGGCGGGGGCGATGGCGCTGGGAGCCACCGGCAGATCGCCGTTCAGGAAAATGGGGTCGGAAATGCGGCCGACATGCCAGAGCTGCGAAAAGATGCGGCCGCCGGCGGCATGGACCGCGTCGGTAATCCTGCGCCAGCCGGCAACCTGGGCATCCGACCAGAGGCCGGGCGTGTCGGCGTAACCCACACCCTGCGGCGTCACGGCGGTGGCTTCGGTCAGGATGAGGCCGGCGCCGGCGCGCTGGACGTAATAGTCCCGCATGAGGTCGTTGGGCACGCGGCCTTCGCTGGCGCGGGACCGGGTCAGGGGTGCGAGGACCACGCGGTTGGGAAGGCGCAGATCACCCACGGTGATCGGATCGAGGAGCTTCGACATGTGCGGGTTGCCTATCGTTGGGTGACGGGGTGAACGGGTCGGGGCCGCGGCGACGCGCCGGAGATGCCTCCGACGCCACCTTAATCCCCTTGGCCTTCAAGCTAGGAACCCTGGCTGCACTGCACAATGCCCAGCGGCGATGCGTAGCAATGCTTTGACTGCAAAGCCTTATTTCACACGAGGTGTGATGGGAAAGGGTCCGGAAGCCGCCGTTTCGCGCCGGATTCCGGCCTGTTCCGGTGAAACCCATGGTCTCCCGCCGTCTTTCTGACGTATCAGAACGACTCCGCAGCAAAGAAGCCAAAGCCATATGAACCTCTCCCCCGCACCCCACCGACCCGGCCTTGGCCGGCAGATTGCCGTTCTCCTGGGATTCCTGGGCCTCAGCCTCGCCTTTTCCGCCCTGGGCGGCGCGCTGACTGCGAGCTCGATCGCGACCTGGTATCCGACGCTTGCCAAGGCCAGCTTCAACCCGCCCAACTGGATCTTCGGTCCGGTCTGGTCGCTCCTCTATGTGATGATGGCGGTGGCGGCCTGGCGCGTCTGGCGGCAGGTGGGCTGGCGCGCGGGCGGGCAGTCGCTGGCGCTTTATCTCGTGCAGCTGGTCGTCAACCTTGCCTGGTCGGCCCTGTTCTTCGGGTTGCAGCGGCCGGACCTGGCGCTCATCGATTGCCTGCTGCTGCTGGTCCTCATCATCTTCACCGCGCTTTCCTTCTGGCGGCATGATGGCTGGGCGGCGGCGCTGCTGCTGCCCTATGCGGCCTGGGTCGCCTTCGCGGCGATGCTCAACAGCGCCATTGTCGTCCTGAACTAGAACTTGCTAGAAGCTAGCCGCCAGGGGTGTCCGGCCGGGGGTGTCCAGCCGGGGGTGTCCAGCCGGGGGTCCCCACTTGCGAGGAAGAGACATGCCGTCATTCATGACGCCGCAACTGATGACGATAGTCCTGCTGGCGATCTCCAACGTCTTCATGACCTTTGCCTGGTACGGGCACCTGAAGTTCACCTCGAAGCCGCTGTGGCTGGTGATCATCGCTTCCTGGGGCATCGCCTTAATCGAATATTGCTTTGCCATTCCGGCCAACCGGGTCGGGCATACGGTCTATTCGGCGGCCGAGTTGAAGACGATGCAGGAGATCATCACCCTGGTCGTGTTCTGCGTCTTTTCCTGGGCGTATCTGGGCGAAGCCATCCGCTGGAACCATGCGGTCGGTTTCACCCTCATCGCCGCCGCCGGCTTCTTCGTGTTCCACAAATGGTGAGCGCCATGATTGCCGCAGGGCCAGCCTTGCTGCATCATACCGCTGCCTCGAACCACCGGAACTGGACCGTCTTTTGACCAAGCTTACCGCGCCCGATCTCGAGCTGATGGCAGCCGCCAGCGATTTCATCCGCAGCCGCTACCAGGAGAACCGGCATCATATCGGGGCAGCCGTGCGCGGGGCCTCGGGCCGCATCTATCTCGGCCTCCATCTCGATACCTATGTCGGCCGCTGCTCGGTCTGCGCCGAGGCGGTGGCCCTGGGCAGCGCGCTCTCGGCCGGCGAGACCGGGATCGAGGCAATTGTCTCGGTCCGCCACCCGCGCCCCACGGAGCTGCATGCCGAGCCGAAAGTGGTCTCGCCCTGCGGCATCTGCCGCGAGATGCTGACCGATTTTGCCCCCGGGAGCGCCGTGATCATGACCCATGAGGGCGACCTGAAGCGCGTGCCCGTGGCGGACCTGCTGCCGGAAAAATATCGGCGCGCGCTTTGAAAAAGGGCTGAATCCGGCGCGATCGGTCGTCCCCGAGGGGTCTTTTCTTTTGCCACGGCGGGACTATGCTCCGGCGCCCGCAACGAGAGCCATGATGAGCGATACCATGACCAGCACGACCACCCTACCGACCGCCGCCGGCAGTCGATCGGCACGCCGCAGCGTCGGGCGCTGGCTGCTGCTGTGCTGCGGCATGATCGCGGTCATGGTGCTGCTGGGCGGGATCACGCGCCTCACCGATTCCGGCCTCTCGATCATGGAGTGGAAGCCGCTGATGGGCGCGCTGCCGCCCCTCTCGGACCATGAATGGGAGCGCGTCTTTGCGCTCTACCGGCAGATCGCCGAGTACAAGCATGTCAATGCAGGCATGACCCTCGATGCTTTCCAGAGCATCTTCTGGTGGGAATATCTGCACAGGCTGTGGGGCCGCCTGCTGGCCGTGGCGTTCCTGGTGCCGCTGGTCTGGTTCCTGATCCGCGGGCAGCTCAGCCGCGCCGAACTGCCGCGCCTCGTCACACTGTTTGTGCTGGGCGGCCTGCAGGGTGCCGTCGGCTGGTTCATGGTGGCGAGCGGCTTCCAGGACCGGGTCGATGTCAGCCAGTACCGGCTCGTCATCCATCTGATGCTGGCCCTGGCCATCTTTGCGCTGATGCTGTGGTACGCGCTCGACTATCTCCACGATGCGCCGCTTGAGGGCGATCCGGCCGTGGCGGCGAAGCTCGCCCGCCACGCGCGCTGCATGAATTTGATCATCGCCGTTGAGATCGCGCTGGGCGGTCTCGTCGCCGGCACCGATGCCGGATACGTCTACAATGATTTCCCGCGCATGAACGGCCATTGGCTGTCGCCGGATCTCCTGCTGCTGTCACCCTGGTGGAGCAACTTCACCGAGAACCTCGCCATGGTGCAGTTCCAGCATCGCCTCACCTCGGGCTTCGTCGCCATCGCCGTCATCAGCTTCCTCATCCGCGTGCGCCGGCACGAGGTCGCCGCCATCATCAAGCGGCGCGCGCTGACATTGCCCTTCGCGCTGGCGGCGCAGGCCTTTCTCGGCATCGCGACGCTCATGCTGGTGGTGCCGATGTCGCTTGCCGTGCTGCATCAACTTGGCGCCTTCGTGCTGCTGGCCTGCGGCCTCATCGCGCAGCATGCGCTCCGCCGCCAGGCCAGGCCATTGCCATGAGCGCCGAAGCAGCGCCGGCGCCGGAACGGCTGCCGGTTTCCGTCATCACCGGCTTCCTCGGCAGCGGCAAGACGACCTTGCTGAAATATCTGCTGAAGCATCCGGACATGGGCCAGACGGCGGTCATCATCAATGAATTCGGTGAGGTGGGCCTCGATCACCTGCTGGTCGAGAAGGCCGAGGACGATACCATCCTGCTCGACTCAGGCTGCCTCTGCTGCACCATCCGCGGCGATCTCATCGACGCCATGCGCCGGCTCTACAAGCGCCGGCACAAGGGCGAGATCCCGCCCTTCAAGCGCGTGGTGATCGAGACCACGGGGCTGGCCGATCCGGCGCCGATCCTCCACACCTTGATGCAGGACCCGGTGCTTACCTCGGTCTATCGCCTCGATGGCGTCATCGCCACGGTCGACGCGGTGAATGGCTGGATGCAGATGGACCGGCAGATGGAATCGGTGAAGCAGGCGGCGGTCGCCGACCGGCTGCTGCTCACCAAATGCGATCTTGCCGATGCGGACAGGGTCGCGGCGCTGGAAGCGCGCCTGCGCCGGCTCAATCCGGCAGCGCCGATCATCCGGGTGGCGCAAGGCGTGGTCGATCCCGCGGCCTTGTTCAATGCCGGCCTCTACAACCCCGAGAGCAAGAGCCTTGACGTGCAGCGCTGGCTGCGCGAGGAAGCCTATGCCCCGCCGCATGACGATCATGAGCATCACGATCATGGGCATCATGATCACGATCACGGGCACGATCACGATCACGGGCACGATCACGCGCATCATGACCATGATCATGCCCATGGCCTGGATGTGAACCGGCACGATGCGCATATCCGCGCCTTCTGCATCATCCGCGACAAGCCGCTCGACTGGGAGCGGTTCTGCGCCTGGATCGACATGCTGACCACCACGCAGGGACCGGATCTGCTGCGCATCAAGGGCCTGCTCAGCGTCGCCGGCGAGAGCCAGCCGGTCGCCATTCACGGGGTCCAGCACCTGTTCCATCCGCCGGTCCTGCTGCCGTCATGGCCGAGCGACGACCGGCGCTCAAAACTGGTCTTCATCACCCGCGACCTCGACCAGGCGGCGATCACCGAATCCATGAATGCGTTCCTGGACGACGCAACTGCAGCGTAAAACGGCGATCGCTGGCCACCGATCGCCCAGAACGGCCCTGCAGCGGCATGAACTAACCGGCAACCGACGTTTTTCGGTTTTGCATTCGCTGGAACATTGCTAGCTTTCGCCTTGATCGAGGGGAACGCGGCGACCTGCCCCGGCAGGGCCGGCGGGTCCGCTTTATCGTTAACATTAGGGAGGGGTGCAATGTCCGTTAAATGGAAACTCATGGGGACGACCGTCGCTGCGGCCGTCGTGCTTGGCGCGTTCGCCGCTCAGGCCGAACCGCTGCAAAGCATCGGCGAGGGCGAAGGTGAAGTCGCCATCGTCGCCTGGCCGGGCTATATCGAGCGCGGTGAAACCGACCCGGCCTATGATTGGGTGACCGGCTTCGAAAAGGAAACCGGCTGCAAGGTCACGGTGAAGACCGCCGGCAGCTCGGACGAAATGGTGTCGCTGATGAATGGTGGCGGTTTCGACCTCGTCACCGCGTCAGGCGACGCGTCCGTTCGTCTCATCCGCGGTGGTACGGTGCAGGAAATCAACACCGCCCTCATCCCCGATTACGGCAAGGTCGATCCACGCCTGCAGAACGCCGCGTGGCACACGGTCGATGGCAAGCATTTCGGCGTGCCATGGCAGTGGGGCGCCAACGTGCTCCTCTATAACGCCGACGTGTTCGAGAATGCGCCGCAGAGCTGGTCGGTGGTGTTCGAGGAACAGACCCTGCCCGACGGCAAGTCGAACAAGGGCCGCGTCGAAGCCTATTACGGCACGATCTACCTGGCCGACGCCGCTCTCTATCTGATGGCCAACAAGCCCGAACTCGGCATCAAGGATCCTTATGAACTGACCCAGGCGCAGTTCGATGCCGCGGTCGAGCTGCTGCGCGGCCAGCGCCAGATCGTCAACAAATACTGGTCCGACGTCGTGGCCCAGATGGACGATTTCACCAATGAAGGTGTCGTCGCCTCGACCAGCTGGCCCTATCAGGTCAATGCGCTGCGTGCCGGCGGCAAGGTGCGTATCGGTTCCACGGTGCCCAAGGAAGGCGCCACCGGTTGGGCCGACACCACCATGATGCACGCCGAAGCGCCGCATCCCAACTGCGCCTACAAATGGCTCAACCACTCCTTGACCAATGTGGCCCAGGCCGGGACCGCGTCCTGGTTCGGCAGCGTGCCGGCCGTGACGGCCTCGTGCGAGGATCCGATCCTGGGCGGCACCGGCTGCGTCACCAACGGGTCGCAGCTGTTTGCCCGCATCCATTTCTGGCGGACGCCGGAAAAGGATTGCCCGACCCAGGGCGGCGCCTGCGTGCCCTACAAGGATTGGGTGGCAGCCGTCCAGTCGGTCCAGAGCGGCCAGTAACTCTTTCCAATATCTGATCGGGGCGGATCAGCAATGATCCGCCCCGTTTCTTTAGCAGCGATACGGATTTCATCATGACCACAGCCAGCGGGACCGCCGCCGTCTCCTTTCAGAATGTGTCGCGCCATTATGGCGCCGTGAAAGCGGTGGATGCCGTCAGCTTCGACATTCGCGAGGGCGAGTTCTTCGCCATGCTGGGGCCATCGGGGTCCGGCAAGACCACCTGCCTGCGGCTCATCGCCGGCTTCGAGCAGCCGACCGACGGCCATGTCATCGTCCATGGTATCGACATGAACGGCGTGCCGCCCTATGACCGCGATGTCAACACGGTGTTCCAGGATTACGCCCTGTTCCCGCATATGAGCGTGCTGGACAATGTGGCCTATGGCCTGATGATCCGCAAAGTGCCCACCGGGCAGCGCCGCAAACAGGCGGAAGAGATGCTGGAGATGGTGGCGCTGGGCGGTTTCGGCGGCCGCAAGCCATCGCAGCTGTCGGGCGGGCAGCGGCAGCGCGTGGCGCTGGCCCGCGCCCTCGTCAATCACCCCAAGGTGCTGCTGCTCGACGAGCCCCTGGGCGCCCTCGACCTCAAGCTCCGCGAGCAGATGCAGGTCGAGTTGAAAGCCATCCAGCGCCGCGTCGGCATCACCTTCGTCTATGTCACCCACGACCAGGGCGAGGCGCTCTCCATGAGCGACCGGGTGGCCGTGTTCAACCAGGGCAAGATCGAACAGCTGGCGAGCCCGACCGAGCTTTACGAGAAGCCGGCCACCACCTTCGTCGCCGGCTTCGTCGGCATCTCCAATCTGCTGGAGGGTGCCGCGGCGCGTGCCGTGACCGGCACCGAGCAGGCCTGTTCCATCCGCCCGGAGAAGATCCATCTGGAACGCAGTGGCGTGGCGATCCCGGCCGATGCCATGACCGCGCGCGGCCGCGTGAGCTCGATCCTCTATCTCGGCGCCAATACGCGCTATGAAGTGGCGCTGGAAGGTGGCGGCGAGTTGACCGTCACCTTGCAGAACCGCGAGGCGCATGCGGAACCCGCGGAAGGCGAAACCGTGCAGCTGTGGTGGGAGGCGCGTCACCTGATGCGCTTTGCCCGGTAGGTGCTGCCATGACCCAGACCGACCTCGCCCGGCCGCGCTCGCTCAGCAACAGCCTCTCGACCTTCCTCTACCAGCGGCCGCGCTTCGTCATGACCCTGCTGCTGGTGCCGCCCCTGCTGTGGCTGGGCATCATCTATCTGGGGTCGCTGTTCACGCTGCTGGCGCAGAGCTTCTTCTCGATCGACGATTTCACGGCGCAGACGATCTATGAGCCGACGCTTGCCACCTATGCGCGGCTGTTCACGGCGACCAATCTCAACATCATCTTCCGTACGCTCGCCATGGCCAGCGTGGTCACGATCATTTCCGGCATCATCGCCTTCCCGCTCGCCTATTACATCGCGCGCTTTGCCAGCGGGCGCATGAAGGCGCTGTTCTATGTCGCCGTCATGCTGCCGCTCTGGTCCAACTATCTGGTGCGCGTCTATGCCTGGAAGCTGATCCTGGCCAAGGAAGGGGCGATCCACTGGTCGATCAATTCCCTGGGGCTGGGGCCGGTGCTGGACTGGATCCTGACCCTGCCCGTGGTCGAGGGCTCGTCGCTCTCGACCTCCTATATCGGCACGACCCTGACCTTCGTCTATATCTGGCTGCCCTTCATGGTGCTGCCGATCCAGGCAGCCATCGAGCGCGTGCCGCGCTCGCTGCTGGAAGCGTCGAGTGATCTTGGCGCACGGCCCAACGAGACTTTCCGCAAGGTGATCTTCCCGCTGGCCATCCCCGGCATCGCCGCGGGATCGATCTTCACCTTCTCGCTGACGCTGGGCGATTACATCATCCCGCAGTTGATCGGTTCGTCGCGGCCCTTCATCGGCCAGGCGGTCTATCAGTTCCAGGGCACCGCCGGCGATATTCCGATGGCGGCGGCCTTTGCCATGGTGCCCATCGTGATCATGGCCGTCTATCTTGCCATCGCCAAGCGGATGGGGGCCTTCGATGCGCTCTAAGCAGACCCAGGTCAGCGACCGATCGAAGGGCAAGGCCGGCTGGGGCCTGAAGTCCGCCGCCTGGTTCGGCGTGCTCTACCTCAACCTGCCGATCCTGTTCATCGTGCTCTATGGCTTCACCACCGACGATGCCAGCTATTCCTTCCCGCCGCCCGGCCTCACCACGCAATGGTTCGCGGTCACCTGGGCCAGGGCCGATTTCTGGGATGCGTTCTGGCTGTCGGTCCAGGTCGCCTTCCTCTCCATGCTGATCGCCATGGTGCTGGGCACCTTTGCGGCGGCTGCCATGTACCGTTTCAAATTCTTCGGCAAGGAAGCGGTGACGCTCCTTATCCTGCTGCCGATCGCCCTCCCCGGCATCGTCACCGGCATCAGCCTGCGCTCGGCCTTTGCCTTGGGCGACATTCCGTTCAGCTATTTCACCATCGTGCTGGGTCACGCCACCTTCTGCATCGTCGTGGTCTACAACAATGCGATTGCGCGCCTGCGGCGCTCGTCACCGGCGCTGATCGAAGCGTCGATGGATCTCGGCGCCGATACGTTCCAGACTTTCCGCCACGTGATCCTGCCCAATCTCGCGACCGCCCTGCTGGCGGGCGGCATGCTGGCCTTTGCGCTCTCGTTCGACGAGATCATCGTCACGACCTTCACCGCGGGCCAGCAGGAGACGCTGCCGATCTGGATGTTCGGCGAGCTCAGCCGGCCGCGGCAGCGCCCGGTCACCAACGTGGCTGCGATCTTCGTCATGATCATCACCTTTGTGCCGATCCTGGCCGCCTATTACCTCACCAGGGATACCGATGACGTCGCCGGCAGTGGGAAATAAGCCGGCTGCGCCGGCAGTGGTAAATAATCCGATCACAGGCGTCGTGCTCTGGTTCAAGGCGCAGAAGGGCTATGGCTTCGTGAAGCCAGATGACGGCGGGGCCGATGTGTTCGTGCATGTGGCGGAACTGGCGGCGTCAGGCCTGGCCGACCTTCAGGAAGGCGACCGCATCAGCTTCTGCCGCGACAGCCATGGCGACGGACGGTTCTTTGCCGTGACCATCAGCAAACTCGCGACAGGCACCTGAGACGGCACCCGGGTGAGGGCTGGACTAGGCCTCGGCCTTGCGCTTGGTGAGGACTTCGTCGAGCCAATCAATCCGCAGTTCCGGCACCGAGGAGAGCAGCCGTTCCGTATAGGGATGGAAGGGCAGCGCGAAGACCTCGGCCGTCGGCCCATCGGCGATCAGTTCGCCGCGCAGCATCACCGCCGTGCGATGCGAAATCCGGCGCACAATGCCGAGATCGTGGGTGATGAAGAGATAGGCGACACCGAGTTCTTCCTGCAGGCGCCCGAGCAGCTTCAGGATTTCATCGGCCACGAGCTGGTCGAGCGCCGAGGTGGGCTCGTCGCAGATGATGATGTCCGGCTCGGCCGCGAGGGCGCGGGCGATGCAGATGCGCTGCTTCTGGCCGCCGGAGAGGGCCGTGGAGAGGCGCTTGGCATAGTCTTCCGGCAGGCCGACCTGGTTGAGCAGGCTGCGCACCCGCTCGGCCACTTCAGCCGGGGATTTCTTGAAATAGAATTCGACCGGGCGGCCAATGATCTCGCCGATGGTCTGGCGCGGATTGAGCGCCACATCGGGCTGCTGGTAGATCAGCTGGATGCGGCGCAGCTGATCGCGCGGCCGGTCCTTGAGTGCCGGCGACAGCTCCTGCCCGTCAAACTTGACCGAGCCTGACGAACGCGGCAGCAAGCCCACGATCAGCCGGGCGAGCGAACTTTTGCCCGAACCGGATTCACCGACCACGGCCACGGTTTCGCCGCGCGCCACCGAGATCGAGACATTCTTCACGGCAACGAAGGATTCATAGAGGCCGACAGCATCGCTGACGGTCAGGATGGCGTTTTCATGGGCGACCGCGCGGTGGGTCGAAATCTTGTCGGCGGCCTTGCGCTCGGCCACCAGCGCCCTTGCATAGTCCGTCTTCGGTTCGTGGAGGACCTGGGCCGTCTCGCCGATCTCGACGGTCTTGCCTCCACGCAGGACCATGATGCGATCGGCCACCTGGGCAACCACCGCCAGGTCATGGCTGATATAGAGAGCCGCGGTATGGAATTCGCGGATGAGTTTCTTGATCAACGCCAGCACTTCGATCTGGGTCGTCACGTCGAGCGCCGTGGTCGGTTCGTCGAAGACGAGAATTTCCGGCTTGCACGACATGGCCATGGCGGCCATCGCGCGCTGCAGCTGTCCGCCGGAAACCTGGTGAGGATAGCGCTCGCCGAACTTTTCCGGATTGGGAAGATCGAGTGCCCGGAACAGCTCGATCGCCCAGGCGCGGGCGTCCGTCTTGTTCATCTGGCCGTGCAGAACCGGCATTTCACAGATCTGGTCGATGATCCGGTAGGCCGGGTTGAAGGACGCCGCGGCACTCTGTGCGACATAGGCGATATGTTCGCCGCGCACCTTGCGCCTGCCGTCGGCACTGATGGCGCGGATGTTCTGCCCCTCGATCTCGACCGTGCCGCCGGTGATCTTGCACCCCGCCCTGGCATAGGCCATCGACGCGAGGCCGATGGTCGATTTGCCGGCGCCGCCTTCGCCGATCAGGCCCAGCACTTCGCCGGGGCGCAGTTCGAGCGACACGTCGTCGACCAGCACGGCGCCGGAGATGGCTTCGATGCGGAGGTTCCTGATCTTGAGGATATTGTCGGTCACTGGCTCACATCTCCGCCGAAGCGCCGGACGGGCGCGCATTGATGGACAGGATCCAGTCGACGACCAGATTGACGCCGACCGTCATCGCGGCAATCGCCATGGCCGGCCACAGGGGGGCGAGCAGGCCGAAGCTGATGGCCTTGCCATTGTCGCGCACCATGCCGCCCCAATCAGCCAGCGGCGGCTGGATGCCGAGGCCGAGGAAGCTGAGGCCGGCCACGAACAGGAAGTTGAAACAGAAGCGCAGGCCGAACTCGGAGATCATCGGCGGCATGGCATTGGGCAGCACCTCGCGGCGCATGATCCACCACAGGCCTTCGCCGCGCAGGCGCGCCGCCTCGACATATTCGAGCACCACGAGGTTCATGGCGACGGCGCGAGAGAGGCGGAACACGCGGGTCGAATCCAGGATCGCGATCGTGATGATCAGGGTCGGGATGGAGGAGCCGAACATCGACAGGATGATGAGGGCGAACACCAGCAGCGGAATCGACAGCATGACGTCGACGAAGCGCGACAGAACCTGATCGACCAGCTTGCCGCCGACCGCCGCCCACAGACCCAGGGACAGGCCGATGATGAAGGATAGAATGGTGGTCGCCAGTGCCACACCGATCGTCGTCCTGGCGCCATAGACCATGCGCGAGAAGAGATCGCGGCCGATATTGTCGGCGCCGAGCAGGAACTCGGATGTGGGCGGGCTCCAGGTCTTGGCGACCTTTTCGGATTCGGTAAACGGCGCGATGAAGGGCGCGAAGATGGCCGCCGCAATAAAAGCGCCGACAATCAAGATACCGATCCAAGCCGACAATGACGGCTTATGTCCCAGAATACGCATAGCGCCCCCTATCCCGCCCTGATTTTCTCAGGTTCTGATTTATCGCGGCTTCCGCAGACGCGGGTTGACCAAGATGCTCATCACATCGGCAAACGTATTGAGAATGACGAAGGCCGCCGCGAAGACCAGGCCGCAGGCCTGGACCACCGGCAGGTCGCGCTTCGTCACACCATCCACCATGAACTGGCCCACGCCCGGATAGACGAACACCACCTCGATCACCACCACGCCCACGATGAGATAGGCAAGGTTGAGGGCGATGACCGTGATGATCGGCGCCGCGGCATTCGGCAAGGCGTGGACGAAGACGACGCGCGAGCGCTTGAGGCCCTTCAGGAACGCCATCTCGATATAGGGCTGCGACATGATCGAGAGGACCGACGAGCGGGTCATGCGCAGCATGTGCGCCGCCACCAGCATGGTCAACGTGACGGCCGGCAGGGCTGTCACATGGAAACGCTGGGACAAGGTCATGTCATCGAACACCGTCGACAAGGACGGGAACCAGCCCAGTTTCACCGCAAAGACCAGGATGAGGACATAGGCGATGAAGAATTCGGGAAACGAGATCGCCGCCAGCGACAGGACGTTGGCGACCCGGTCGATCCATTTGCCTTCGTTGATGGCGGCGAGGATGCCGAGACCGACCGAGAGCGGCACGGCAATGAGCGCCGCGTAGCCGGCCAGGAACATGGTGTTTTCGAATCGCGGCGCGATCGAGGTCAGGATGTCGCGCTTGTTGGTGAGGGCAACGCCGAGGTCACCCTGCAGTGCGCTGAACAGCCATTCGAAATACCGGATGTAGGCCGGTCGATCGAGACCAAGTTCGGCCCGGAACGTCGCCAGCGTTTCCGGCGTGGCGCCTTGACCGAGCACGGCGCTGGCGACGTCGCCAGGCAGGATCTCGGTCGCGGCAAAAATGAGCGCGCTTACGGCAAGCAGTGTGAGCAGGCCGAGGACGACCCGAGCAGCAATAACCTTGAGCATCGGGTCGCCCCCTTCCCTTAGTGCAACTGGCTGGACCTAGACTTAGGCAAACCAGCCCTTCTCGGCAATGCGATTATCATTGAGGTCGTAACGCGCATGCGGTTCCGCCCCCATGACCTTCGTCGAATAGCCGTCGAGATAGTCGGTGATGGCAAAGCAGACCATGCCACCTTCCTCGGCGATCATCTCCTGGCACTGGAAGTAGAGTTCCGTGCGCTTCGCCTGGTCGAGTTCGACGCGCGCCTCTTCGACCAGCTTGTCAAAGGCCGGAATGCGCCAGTCGCTGTCGTTCCAGTCGGACGCCGAACCGTAGACCTGGGTAAAGGTCTGGTCGGCCGACAAACGACGGCCCCAATAGACCGCGCAGAACGGCGCCTTGAGCCAGACATTGTCCCAGTAGCCGTCGGCGGAGACCTTGTTCACGTCGAGCGTGATGTTGGCCTTCTTGAGCGACTCCTGGAAGAGCGAGGCGCAATCGACCGCGGTATTCCAGGCGCCTTCCGACGTCTGCAGTTCGATCTTGGTATCGCCGAGACCGGCCTTCTTGAAGTGGAAGGCGGCCTTGTCCGGATCGTAGGCACGCTGCGGCATGCGCGTGTTGTAGAAGGGATTGAGCGCATCCAGCGTGTGGTCGTTGCCCGGGACGGCGTAGCCGCTATAGACCGAGTCAATGATGCCCTGGCGGTCGATGCCGTACTTCAAGGCGAGACGCAGGTCCTTGTTGTCGAACGGCTTCTGGGTGACGCGCGAGACGAAGCAATAGCGGTTGCCGGTACCCTTGGTGCGGACGATGCTGAGATTGGAGTCCTGTTTCAGCAGATCGACCGTGCGCGCATCGAGGCGGTTGACGGCATCGACTTCACCCGATTGCAGTGCCGCCGTGCGGGCAGCCTGGTCCTGGATGTTGCGGATCTCGACCATGTCGAAATTGCCGCGGCCCGGCTTCCAATAGTCGCCCCGGTTCTTGAAGACCAGGCGCACGCCCGGCTCGAAGCTTTCCAGCGTGTAGGCGCCGGTGCCGATCGGCTTCTGCCAGTCGCTGAAATCCTTCGGCACGACGACCAGATGGTAGTCACCGAGAATGACCGGGAAGTCGGCATTGCCGCTGGACAGCGTGATGGTCACTTCCGAGGCGGAGGTCGCCTTGATTTCCTTGATCTGCTCAAGGATGCCCTTGGCCGGCGACTTGGTTTCGCCGCGATGGATCTGGATCGAGTAGATGCAATCCTCGGCGTCGAGGGTCTTGCCGTTCGAGAATTTGACGCCCTGGCGGACCTTGAACACCCATTCGACGGCGCCGGGCTTGGCTTCCCAGCTTTCGAACAGTTCGCCCACGGGATTGCCGGCGCTGTCGAATTCGACCAGGCAGTTCATGATGCACAGCGACGAGGCGATCATGACCGAGTCAGCATAGGTACGCGGATCGAGCGAGTCACTCGCCGAACCACCTTCCATGCCGATGCGCAGCGTGCCGCCCTTTTTCGGTTCGTCGGCATAGCCGGCCTTGACCATCAGGCCGCTGGCGAGGCTGGTGGTGATGCCGAGTGCCGCGGCATAGCGCATGAACTCGCGACGGTTCACCCGCCCAGTCTTGGCCGCTTCCTGAAGTTGTTCCCATTGAGTCATTGTCATCTCCCTATCGACCTTCCGGCTGAGGACAAGACGTCCGCGCCGAGGCAATTGTCATGTTTGTTACGGTCTTTGCGCCCGCTTATCGTTGTCAACTATGCAGAAATCAAAATAGCCCTGCAACAGTCGCCTGCATTGGTCCCGGTGCCGCATGCGGGCATGCGCTCCGGCACTTGAGTAGAAACAGAACCCTGTCGAAATAAACTATCGCCAGAGAGACCAAAGTTGCGCTAACGCGACACTTTTTCGTTTAACCCTGAAGATCGCTCGATCGACTGAACTATTCCCACCCGGATTGCACCTGATGGCCGGGGACAGCCAGCACGTTACTGGCAGCACGTTCCCGACCCAGCGAGAAACGGCCCGGTTGCCCGGGCCGCTCTCCGTTGTCAGGTGCGGATGAGGTTACTTGTCCCACCACATGGCTTCGCAGAAGTAATACTCGGTCGGATGCGGCAGGTAGCCCTTCAGCTGCTTGTCGAAGGGCTGGTAGCTCTGGCGCCACAAGGGCTGGACGATCGGGCCCTCTTCCTGCATCAGGGTTTCGATTTCCTTGATGACGGCCTTGCGGGCTTCGATATCGACGAGGCCTTCGGCCTTGGTCAGCAATTCGTCGAACTTCGGGTTCTTGAAGTTGCTTTCGTTCCATGGCACGCCGGTCCGGTAGGCAAGGCCCAGCACCATGATGCCGAGCGGTCGGTGGGTCCATACGGTGAAGCCGAACGGCACCTTGGTCCAGACGTCCCAGAACTGGGCCGAGGGCAGAACGGTGAGCTTCACACGGATGTTCGCTTCCTTCCACTGCTCGACCATCGCCTGGCAGGCGGTCGGCTCCCAATCGGGATCCTTCTTGGCGTGGAGTTCGACATCGATGCCGTCGGGATAGCCGGCCTCGGCCAGCAGCTTCTTGGCGGCCTCGATATCGCGCGGCATCGGCATGTCGACGAATTACGGATGCACCGGCGAGACATGGTGATGCTGGGCCGGGGTGCCGAGGTCGCCATAGGCGATCTTGGCAACGGCGGCGCAATCGATGGCAAGGCGCATGGCCTTGCGCACGCGGGGATCATCGAACGGCTTCTCATCGCAGTGCATGCGGGCAACCGCCGTCTGCGCCGTGTTGATCTTGTGCAGTTCGATATGCTCCAGCTTCTGGATGATGGAATAGACCTTGATATCCGCATCATAGAGGCCGTCGACCTGCTTCGAGCTCAGGGCCGAGAGCTTGGTCGCCGGATCATCGCCAAGATCGACGAAGTGGACTTCATCGATATAGGGGCCTTCGCCCCAATATTCCTTGCGCGCCTTCAGGACGACCTTCTTGCCGACCTCGATCTCCGCCGGTTCGAAAGCGCCCGTGCCGATGGAACCGACGCCCCACTTGCCTTCATCCTTCGGATGCAGGATCAGGGCCGGATAGTGGAACAGGTTTTCCGGCACGGCGAGGGTCGACACCTGGCCATTGAGACGGATCGTGTAATCATCGACCTTCTCGATGGCGTTGGCATCCCACAGCTCGGTGGTCTTCTTCGGATTGCCCGCTTCGTCCTTCTCGGCGGTCTCGACTTCCTTCAGCATGAAGCCCTGGAACAGGCCCAGCACCGACGAACCAACGGCGGGGTCGACCCAGCGCTTGATGTTCCAGATCACATGCTCGGCGTTCATCATTTCGCCGTTGGACCATTTGATGTCCTTGCGCAGGCGCAAGGTCCAGCTCTTGAGGTCCTCGCTCGGCTCCCACTTCTCCAGCAGGATCGGCACGGTGATGCCGTCGCCGCGGGTGCGGGTCAGGTAGTCGTTCGCCTGGCGGACGATGTTCGAATCGTAGACCCAGGAGAATGTCGCCGGATTGTCGACGGCCGGAACGCGCGCGCCGATGCGCAGGATGCCGCCCTTCTTGGGCGTGCCAGGGGCAACCGATGCCGTCTGGGTCTCGCCGGTGGCCGCCGCCTGCTCTTCCTTCTTTTCCTCGCCGCAGCTGGCAAGCAACACCGCCGTGCTGGCGCTCATGCCAAGCAATGTTGCCGTGCGGATGAATTCTCTGCGGCCGATATGCCGCTTTTCCAATGCATCAACCAGTTTCGGTATTGCTGGATGAAAACGATCGTCGTTACCCGAGCCAAAAGACATCAAAGCCTCCCTGTGGAAAACGTCCCTGTGGGGCGCACACCTGATTGGCGTGCGCCAGCCTCATCAACCGCCCGTTATTTTCGGAACGCCCACCCTGGTTCGGTCCGCTTGGTGTTGGTGGCGGCATCTCGTTAATCTTAGTTGCAGACAGTCTCGACCGAAAATCATTCCATCGTCAATCGTCCATGCGAAATTCGCATCATGACCTGAGCCTGGGTCATCATGGCTGACGGAGATTGCAGCAGCATTGGTATAGGATTGGCGGAACCGGATCGGCCGGGACAGGTGCATCCCCTGGACTTGCGGCAACCGCCCGGACGCGCTATTGCCTGGTTAACCCGCCTTTGTGAACCCGCATTTCCGCCTGACGAGGCCATATGACCGCCAAGCTCAACAAGATCGAAGATGCCATCGCCGACATCGCCGCCGGCCGCCCCGTCATCGTGGTGGATGACGAGGACCGCGAGAATGAAGGCGATCTGATCATGGCGGCGTCGAAGGCCACACCGGAATATGTAGCCTTCTTTATCCGCCACACCAGCGGCATCCTGTGCACCCCCCTCACCCGGGCCGATGCGCGGCGCCTGCACCTGTCGCCGATGGTGGCGGACAATGTGGCACCCCATGCCACCGCCTTCACCGTGTCGATCGACTATGCCAAGGACCTCACCACCGGGATTTCGGCGCAGGAGCGCTGCGCCTGCATCCGGGCGCTGGCCAACCCGAACGTGGCGGCCGAGGATTTCGTGCGCCCGGGCCATATCTTCCCGCTCATCGCCCGCGAGGGCGGCGTCCTCATCCGCTCCGGCCATACCGAGGCAGCGGTGGACATGTCGCGCCTGGCCGGCTTGCCGCCGGTGGGGCTCATCGCCGAGCTGGTCAATGATGACGGCACGGTCAAGCGACTGCCCGACATCATGACCTTTGCTGCGGAGCACAAGCTGCTGGTGGTCTCGATCGACGACCTCATCGCCTATCGCCAGCAGCGGGAATCGCTCATCACCCGCACGTCGGAAGGCGAGATCCAGACGGCGATCGGGCCAGCGCGCGCGGTGGTCTATTCGACCGCCTTTGACGCGGCGCACCATATCGCCGTCACCTATGGCGATATCGGCGATGGCCGCGACATCATGATCCGCCTGCAGCAGGAGGAGGCCGTGACCGACGTGTTCGACCCGGAACGCGGCAGCGTCATGCGCGCCCTGAAGCAGATCAAGGCGGCCGGCCGCGGCATCATCATCTATCTGCGCGAAGGTGCCGTCGGCGTCACACCATCGGCGCCGCATGCGGCGGGGAGCGAAGCGTCGCGCCTGGAGCAATGGCGCGAAGTGGGGCTTGGCGCCCAGATCCTCAAGGATCTCGGTGTGAAATCGATCCGCGTCATCGCCACCAAGGAGCGCCAATATATGGGCCTATCCGGCTTCGGGGTCGAAATCCTCGGCACCGAGCGGCTCTGAGCCATGGCGCCATCAGCCCAGCCGCAGATTGCCTTTGTCACCGGCGGCGCCAAGCGCCTGGGCCGCGCCATCGCCCTGAAGCTGGCTGGTGCCGGCTGGGACGTGGCCATTCATTGTCACAGTTCGATCGACGCGGCCGAAGCGACGGCTGCGGAGATCCGCGCGCTCGGGCGGCGCGCCCTGGTGCTGCAGGCCGACCTTGGCCAGGAAGCCGAGGTCGAGCTGCTGCTGCCGGCCATCGGGCGCGACCTGGGGCCAGTGAGCTGCCTTGTCAACAACGCCTCGGTCTTCGAGATGGACAAGGTCGACACGGCGACGCGGGAAAGCTGGGACAGGCATATCGAGACCAACCTGCGCGCCCCCCTGGTGCTGTCACAGGCCTTCGCCCGGCAACTGCCAACGGGGATGCCGGGTAACATCATCAACATGCTGGATCAGCGGGTGTGGAAGCTCACGCCCTATTTCCTGTCCTATACGGTGGCCAAGATGGGCCTATGGACGCTGACCCGGACGCTGGCGCTGGCGCTGGCGCCGCAGATCCGCGTCAACGCCATCGGCCCCGGCCCGACCCTGCCCAGCCCGCGCCAGTCGCCGGAGCATTTCGCGGCGCAATCGGCGGCGATGCCGCTGGGCCACGGGGCGACACCGGATGAAATCGCCGCCGCGGCGCTCTATATCCTGTCCTCGCCCTCGATGACCGGGCAGATGATCGCGCTGGACGGGGGCGAGCATCTGGGCTGGCAGGTCCCCAACAAGGGCTTCCAGCCCAAAGAATAGCTGGGCGAAAGAATAGCCAGCCCTTGCCAGACGGCCTATAATGATCAACAACCATGGGCCCCAGGGTGCGGCCCTCCCATTCACCCCCATCGCCCCAGAGCGCGGCGACCGGTGCGGTGCCCCAAAGCCGGCCGCAGGCCGTCTCAGTGAGGAGGTCCAGGGACCATGAATCCATTGGAAAAAGTTATGCCATTGCCGAATATCGCGCCGGCCCGGACGATGCGCGTGTTCATCCGCGACCTGGTCCTGCCCTGCAGCATCGGCATCCACCAGCATGAGCGCCTGGCGCAGCAGCGGGTGCAGATCAATGTGGAGCTGACCTGTCTCGAGCATCCGGCGATCAATGATGATGTCGACAATGTGGTCTGCTATGCCACCGCCGTCATGGGGATCAAGGCCGTGGTCGCCGATGGCCATATAAACCTGGTGGAAACCCTGGCCGAGCGGGTGGCGGATGTCTGCCTCGCCGACCACAGAGTGCTCTGCGCCAAAATCCGAATCGACAAGCTCGATGTGTTCAAGGAGGCCTACAGCGTGGGCGTCGAAATCGAGCGGAGTCGGGCCGGCCGGTAGGTCATGCGAGAGGCTGAAATCTACCTGCAAAGTGCCCGGAAAATTCCTGACCGATTCATCAAAAGTTAAGCCTTTCAGGACTCTACCGGTCGATTCCTGAGCCAAGTTGTTCACAACGACTTGCCCGATTCCGATGGCCCTTGAAGAGTCAAGACTGAATCCCGTTCGTGACGCTGATGTTGCAAGTCTCGGCATATAAATCATGCAATAACAAAGGCTTGAGTTTTTTGCCCATTTTTTGGGCAGACGAAGGGAAAGCCTGATTCCAGGACCAGTCGGAGAAAGCTACCGGCGATATCGACAGACTTATCCACAGAAATGGTGGATATCCCCGAAGTTACTTGAGCGGCGCTGTCATGCTAGCTTCCGGGCTCCGAGGCCGGGCCTTGGAACAGGCGAATCCGGGCACCAAATATCCGTTCTATGACAAGCCGATGGGCATGATTGACGATCCAGAACATCCACATCCGGGCGAGACGGATCTAGACGACCTGGAGACACCGGGCGAGGGCACGCCGCGCCCGCGCGGCACCAGCCGGCTCGCTCATGGCGCCGCCATCATCAAGGCCAAGGTGCGCACCCTGCCGGCCGCCCCCGGCTGCTACCGCATGATATCGGCAAGCGGCGAAGTGCTTTATGTCGGCAAGGCCAAGGACCTCCGGAAGCGGGTCACCAACTATACGCTGCCCAACCGACAGCCGAACCGCACCCAGCGCATGATCGCCGAGACGGCGACCATGGAGTTCATGACGACCCATACCGAGGTCGAGGCGCTGCTGCTGGAAGCCAACCTCATCAAGCGCTACCGGCCGCGCTTCAATGTGCTGCTGCGGGACGATAAGAGCTTTCCCTATATCCTGATCACGGCCGATCATCCGGCGCCGCAGATCACCAAGCATCGCGGGAGCCGCAACCGGCCGGGCCAGTATTTCGGTCCCTTTGCAAGCGCGGGCGCGGTCAACCGCACCATCGTTGCCCTGCAGCGTGCATTCCTGCTGCGGCCCTGCTCGGATTCGATCTTCGCCAGCCGCACGCGGCCGTGCCTGCAATACCAGATCAAGCGCTGCTCGGCCCCCTGCGTCAGCCGTATCGCGCCGGAGGCTTACGCCGAACTGGTCGAGGAAGCGCGCGACTTCCTCACCGGCAAGAGCGACAAGGTCAAGCAGCGCCTGGGCGCCGAGATGCAGAAGGCGTCGGACGCGCTCGAGTTCGAACATGCCGCCAAACTGCGGGACCGGTTGCAGGCCCTCGCCCTCATCCAGAGCCGCCAGGACATTTACCTGGAAGGTGTCGAGGAAGCCGACATCGTCGCCGCCTATCATGAAAGCGGCCATAGCTGCATCCAGGTGTTCTTCTTCCGCAACCATGGCAATTACGGCAACCGCGCCTATTTCCCGGCCCATGACAAGACGACCGAGCCACCGGAGATCCTGGCCGCGTTCCTGGCGCAGTTCTATGAGAACAAGGTGCCGCCGCGCCTGATCCTGGTCAACGAGATGCCGGCGGAACTCGATCTCCTCACCGAGGCGCTGACCCTGCGCGCCGGACGCAAGGTCGAGATCCTGTCACCGCAGCGCGGCGACAAGAGGAAGCCGGTCGAACATGCGATGGCCAATGCCAAGGAAGCGCTGGCGCGGCGCATGGCGGAGAGTGCATCCCAAGCCAAGCTGATGCTGGAGATGGCGGAGATCTTCGACCTCGACGCCCCGCCCAAGCGGATCGAGGTCTATGACAACAGCCATATCTCGGGCACCAATGCCTATGGCTGCATGATCGTGGCCGGACCCGACGGCTTCATGAAGAACCAGTATCGCAAGTTCAGCATCAAGCCCGCCAATGAAGAGGCCGGCGAAGCGCCGATCGAGCCCGGCGATGATTACGCGATGATGCGCCAGGTGCTCACCCGCCGCTTCACGCGGGCGCTGAAGGAAGATCCCGACGACACCCATGCGACCTGGCCCGACCTGGTGCTGATCGACGGCGGCCAGGGACAGCTCAGCGTCACCATGGAGGTGTTCGCCGAGCTCGGCATCGACGATGTGGCGGTGGCGGCCATCGCCAAGGGACCGGACCGCAATGCCGGGCGCGAGCGCTTCTTCATGCCCGGGCGCGAGCCGTTCGGCCTCGATCCCAAGCATCCCGTGCTTTATTACCTGCAGCGGCTGCGCGACGAAGCACATCGTTTCGCCATCGGCACGCATCGCGCGAAGCGCTCGGCCGACATCGCCAAATCGCCGCTCGATGAGGTGGCCGGCATCGGCGCCAAGCGCAAGAAAGCGCTCTTGATGCATTTCGGCTCGGCCCGCGCCGTGGCGCAGGCGGGGCTCACCGACCTCGCCTCGGTGCCCGGCATTTCGGAAACGGTGTCCAGGGTGATCTATGACCATTTTCACCAGAGCTGAGGGGCCGTCTCAGCGGGGAATGCTGGTCGAGAGGGTGTTGATCACCAGAACGCCGATGAGGATCATGGCCAGGCCGAGCAGGGCCCAGAAATCCAGTTTCTGGCCAAAGACGACATAGCCGATGCCGGCAATCAGCACGATGCCGAAGCCGCACCAGACAGCATAGGCGATGCCGATCGGGATGACCTTGAGGGCGAGGCCGAGGAAATAGAAGGTGCCCACATAGCAGACGATCGTGCCCAACGTGGGCCATAACCGGGTGAAACCGTCGGCCTGCTTCAGCAGGCTGGTGGCGATCACCTCGAAGACAATGGCCAGCATCAGGTGAATCAGGTGCATTTGTTCCAACTTTTCCAGTTTTGGCAGCGCAACATATCGTAAGCCACCAACCGGCCCTAGCGCCGTGATCACCTTCCCGCGATGCAACTGGGCCATGCGCCGGGCCCCTGTGACAGGGGAACACGTTCCTGCTATGGTCCAGCATTCCATCGGATTCCAGTTTGTTGCGAAAGTCGCCATGCCGAACATTGCCAATATCCTGACCCTGTCACGGATCGCCTCCATCCCGCTGATCGCCGCCCTGCTGTTCTTCGAGCAGCCCGTGTTCCGCTGGACGGCGCTGGTGCTCTATGCGGTCGCCTGCATCACCGATTTCTTCGACGGCTATATCGCCAGGCGCATGGACCAGGTCTCGGCGCTGGGCCGCTTCCTCGATCCCATCGCCGACAAGCTGGTGGTTGGCGCCATCCTGATGGCGATGACGGCGACGCAGCAGATCGACGGCTGGTCGGTGCTGCCGGCCCTCATCATCATGTGCCGCGAGATCATGGTCTCCGGCCTCCGCGAATATCTGGCGACACTCAAGATCGGCGTGCCGGTGACGCTGCTCGCCAAATGGAAGACCACGGCGCAGATGGTGGCGCTGGGATTCCTCATCGTCGGCGATGCCGGCCCAGATTGGCTGCCGGTGACCATGATCGGCGACGTGCTGCTGTGGATCGCCGCCGTGCTGACCGTCATGACCGGCTATGACTATCTGCGCGTCGGCATCAAGCACATGGCAGACGGGCAGCAGATCTAGTGTCGTCGATCATTTCCGGTGACGCGGCCACGACCATGCGCATCCTCGGCATCGCCGGCTGGAGCGGCGCCGGCAAGACGACGCTGCTGGCCAAGCTCATTCCCGAACTGA
>NZ_CAMDRA010000041.1 GCF_945906275.1 Dongia mobilis | reverse complement strand
CTGGTGGAATCGATCCGCAAATTTCCGACCCAGGACAATCTGGCCGGCATGATGAGTGCTGCCGGTTTCCGCAACGTCACCTATCGCAACCTCACGGGCGGCATCGCGGCCCTCCATTCCGGCTGGCGAGTCTAGATGATCCGCTCCCTTCGCTCGCTCTACCGCCTGTTCGTCATCGCCCGCGTGTTTGCGCGCCACGGGGCCCTGGCGCCGTTCGAGGCCGCCCTGTCCAATGCGGGTCTGGCCCCCGTCCTGCTGTTCTTTGCCCGCATCCTGTTCGGTGGCGAAGTGGCCGGCCAGCGCCCTGGTGAGCGCCTCGCCGCGGCTCTTGCCGAGCTCGGCCCCGCTTTCATCAAACTGGGCCAGGTTCTCTCCACCCGTTCCGATCTCCTGGGCGAGCAGGTGGCATCGGACCTTGCCAAGCTGCAGGACCAGCTGCCCGCCTTCAGCTCCTTTGCCGCCAAGAGCCGGATCGAGGCGGAGCTGGGTCAGCCGCTGGCGGATCTCTTCACCAGCTTCGATGACGAGCCGGTTTCCGCCGCTTCAATCAGCCAGGTCCATTTTGCGGTCACGACGCCCTCGCTCGATGCGCCGGATGGCCATCCCGTCGCCGTGAAAGTGCTGCGCCCAGGCATTGAAGAAGCGTTCCAGGCGGATATCGACCTGCTGCTGTGGGTGGCAGAAATCATCGAGCGCCCGCAGCCGAAACTGCGTCGCCTGAAACCGGTCGAAGTGGTGAAGACTTTCGCCGCGACCGTGCATATCGAAATGGATCTGCGCCTGGAGGCTGCCTCCGCCTCCGAACTGCGCGACAATTTCGACGGCGACCCCAGCTACCGCGTGCCGGCGATCGATTGGGCGCGCACCGCCAAGCGCGTGATGACGCAGGAGCGCATGACCGGCATTCCGATGGATGACGGCGCCGCCATGCGCGCGGCTGGCCTAGATGTCGATGACGTGTTGACCAAGGCCGCCAACATTTTCTTCAACCAGGCTTTCCGCGACGGCTATTTTCATGGCGACCAGCATCCCGGCAACATGACCGTCGGCTTCGACGGCGCCATCCAGGTGGTCGATTTCGGCATCATGGGGCGGCTGGAGAAGAAGACCCGCTTCTATCTCGCCGACATGCTGCTCGGCTTCCTGGAGCGCGACTATGTGCGCGTCGCTAAGATGCATATCGAGGCGGGGTATCTGCCGCAGTCCCAGTCGATCGACGAGTTCGCGCTCGCCTTGCGGTCGATCGGCGAGCCCATTCAGGGGCGACCGCTGCATGAGATCAGCTTTGCCCGCATGCTGGGCCAGCTTTTTGCCATCGCCGAGACCTTCGACATGGAAGTGCAGCCGCAATTGCTGCTGCTGCAGAAGAACATGCTGATGGCGGAAGGTGTCTCTCGCCAGTTGAACCCGACGCTCAACATCTGGACCCTGGCGCGCCCGCTCATCGAGCAATGGATGATTGAAAACCGTGGGCCAAAGGCGCGCATCGAACAGGGCATTGCCGATTTCCTCGATGTGGTCGAACGTGGCCCAGGCGTGCTGAAGACCGTCGACCGGTTGGTGAGCCATCTCGCCGATGGTGGGTTGAAGCTGGACCCCGAGGCTCTGCGCGTCATCAACCGCCAGGGTTCGAACTGGTGGCTGTGGCTGCTCGTCATTGTGCTGGTCGCCGCCTTGTTATTCAGGTGAGCGGTTGCCACCTGACAGCCGCGTAGCCGCCGCCGATGACCCCGCTCGCCTACCTCACGCTCTTTGCCGCCGCTTTCGGCGCCGCGACCATCGTTCCCGGATTCTCGGAAGCCGTGTTCACGACACTGTTGCTGGAACACGCCGGGGATTGGGTCACGCTGTTGGTGGTGGCCAGCGCCGGCAACACGCTGGGGGGCGTTGCCAACTGGCTGCTCGGCCGCTTTCTCCTGCATTGGCAGGACCGGAGATGGTTTCCCGTGAGCAGGCGTCGCCTCGATCAGGCAAGCACCCTCTTCCAGCGCTATGGATACCCCCTCCTGCTCCTGTCCTGGGTTCCCATCGTCGGTGATCCCATCACGGTCGCGGCCGGCGTCCTGCGGGCACGGTTCCTCCCCTTCCTGGCACTGGTCCTGATCGGCAAGACGGTCCGCTATGCGGTGATCGCCTGGGTGATCCTGGAGGGGCTCCAGCCCGGCACGTGACGGATTTCGCAGCTCCCTGGCGGCGTGCTAGAAACGGACGTCATGGGCATAATATCTGCTTACAGCTACCGCGACGACAAGACGGTACCGGCATTTCCGGATGATCGGCCGCTGATCGTGTTCGACGGCATCTGCGCGCTCTGCTCGGGCTTCGTGCGCTTTGTGCTGCGCCATGACAAGACCAGGCAGTATCGCTTTCTCGCCGCGCAGTCCGATCTGGCGACGGCGCTCTATCGACATTACGGCCTCGCCGCCGACCACTGGGAAACGAACCTGCTGATCAAGGAGGGGCGCCTCTACATCCGCAGTGAGGCCGCGATCGAGATCGTGCGGCATTTCGGCGGCCCGTGGCGCGCCATCGGGTTCCTGCGCCTCATTCCACGCACATTGCGCGACTGGGTCTATGACCGAATCGCCGGCAATCGCTATCTCTGGTTCGGGCAGCACGATCTCTGCCTGGTTCCGGAGCCCTCTCAAGCAGACCGGTTCCTGGCGTGAGATCGATCTTGATCATCGGCGGTGCCGGCACCTTTGGCGCCCGCATCCTGCGCCTGCTGGCGGAAACCCAGGCGTTCCGCCTGATCATCGGCGGCCGCGATCTCGCCAGGGCGGAGGGTGTGCGCGCGTCAGTTCCGGATGCCACGATCGAGGTCGCGCGCTTCGACCGCAAGGGCGATCTCGCCACGCAACTGGCAGCCCTCAAACCCTGGGCCGTGATCGACGCGGCCGGGCCGTTCCAGGATGAGACACCCACCCGCTACGCCGTGCCGGCGGCTTGCATCGAGCTCGGTATTCACTACATCGATCTTGCCGACAGCCGCGCCTTTGTGACGGGGATCGCTGCGCTGGACGCCGCCGCCCGTGCTGCCGGGGTCGCGATCCTGTCTGGCGCCAGCAGCGTGCCGGCGTTCAGCACCGCCATCGTCGACGATTTGACATGCCAGATGCGTGACGTCGTCGCGATCGACATCGCCTTGTCGGCCAGCAACCGCGCGACGGCCGGGCCCAGCGTCAATGCGGCGATCCTCTCTTATGTCGGCCAGGGCATCCGCTACCGCGCATCCGGCGGGTGGCAAACGGGGCATGGCTGGCAGTGCCTTGCGCGCAAATCCTTCGCGGTGAGCGGCCACCGGTCGATCGAGGGACGCCTGGTTGGCCTGTGCGACGTCCCGGACCTTGACCTGCTGCCGGAGCGCTTTCCCTCGGTCCGCCACGTCATGTTCCGCGCCGGGGCCGAGCTCGTGGTCCAGAACCTTGTCCTCTGGCTGCTGAGTTTTCCTGTCCGCTGGCATTGGCTCCGGAGCCTCAGCCGATTCGCCGTGCTCTTCAATCACCTGCAGAAATGGAGCAGCTTTCTCGGCAGCGATCGTTCGGCGCTGTCGGTTGGTGTCAGCGGCCGCAACCGGGAGGGCGAGCCGATGCAGGCTCTCTGGACGCTCATCGCCGAGGATGGACACGGTCCCTGGGTACCAAGCTTCGCCGCCGTATTGTTGACGCAGAAGCTGGCCGCGGGCGGGGTGCCGGCTGGTGCCAGGCCCGCCATCGGCCAACTCACCCTTGCGGATTTCGCGCCGCTTTTCGCGAAGTTCCATCTCTTCACCGAAACGCGCCGATGGCCGCTGCCGCCACCGCTCTATGCGCGAGTCCTCGGCCCGGATTTTGCGCGCATGCCAGCGCCTGTCCGGGCAATGCATGCCTTCATCGCTGGTGACCGGGTCGCCGGTCGCGGCCATGTTGAGCGCGGTGCCGATCCCGTGGCGCGCCTGGTCGGATGGGCCTTTCGCTTTCCGCCGGCGCAGGCGGATGTGCCGGTCGAAGTGGCCTTCAGCATCAACGACCGGGGTGAAACCTGGCGGCGCAATTTCGCGGGGCATCGCTTCGGCAGCCATCTTTCCTCGCGGTTGGTCGATGGCAAGCCGGTTCTCATCGAAACCTTCTGGCCGTTCACCTTTGATTTCGATCTCAGCGGCCATGAATCCGGGCTGGAGATGGAGATCCGCGCGTGGCGCCTAATCGGCCTGAAGCTGCCGAGGGCCCTCGCCCCCCGTGTCACGGCCACCGAGCGGGTGATCGATGGCCGTTTCAGCTTCAACGTTTGCATAGCGCTGCCCTGGGGGCCGTTGATCGTCCACTATGCGGGTTGGCTGGCGCCCCACATTGGGCCAGGCGCCTGACCGCGCCCACTTCGCGGGTATTCTCCATCGATTTCAGGGGATATCTTGAATTTCTCCACAGCAATCAGTAAATACTAAAGATCACTGTGGAATGAAATTGGCATGAGCACCGGAAAACGGGTTCTCCTCATCATCGCGGGCGGCATTGCCGCCTATAAGGCGCTGGACATCATTCGCCGCGGGCGCGAGCGGGGTCTCGCCTTCCGCGTCATTCTCACCAAGGGCGGCGCCGAGTTCGTAACCCCGCTGTCCGTCGCATCCCTGGCCGGCGACAAGGTCTATAGCGAACTCTTCTCGCTCACCGACGAGGCCGAGATGGGCCATATCCGGCTGGTGCGGGAAGCCGATCTGGTCCTGGTGGCGCCCGCCACCGCCGACATCATCGGCAAGATGGCCCATGGGTTGGCCGACGATCTTGCCACCACAGCACTCCTCGCCAATGACCGTCCGGTCCTGATCGCCCCGTCGATGAATGCCGTCATGTGGGCACATCCAGCGGTCCAGGCCAATGTCGCCACCCTGCGCGCGCGTGGTGTCCACATCGTGGGTCCTGGTGCTGGCGATCTCGCCTGCGGCGAGATTGGCGACGGACGGCTTGCCGAACCCCTGGACATCGTCGCGGCTGCCCTTAGGCTCCTCGCGCCCGGCCCGCTCACCGGCTTGAAAGCGCTGGTGACGTCCGGCCCCACCTATGAAGCAATCGACCCGGTACGGTTCATCGGCAACCGGTCCTCCGGCAAACAAGGCCACGCCATCGCCGCGGCCCTTGCCGCCGCCGGCGCAGAGACGACATTGATCACTGGTCCGACCGCCTTGCCAGACCCGGCGGGTTGCCATGTGCGCCACATCGAGAGTGCCGCCGAGATGCTGGCACAGACGCTGGAACAGCTGCCGGCCGACATCCTGGTTGCCGCCGCGGCCGTCAGCGACTGGCGACCGGCGTCCCAGGCCGGACAGAAGATGAAAAAGCGCGAGAACGACGCCCCGACGCGCCTCGACCTCACCACCAATCCCGACATCCTGGCAACCGTCGCCGCTCCCGGTCCGAAAAGGCCGAAACTTGTCATCGGCTTCGCCGCCGAGACGGAAAAGGTGGTCGAACACGCGACCGCCAAGCGCCGCAAGAAGCAATGCGACTGGATCCTCGCCAATGACGTTTCGCCGGAGACCGGCACCTTCGGCGGCGCCGACAACAAGGTCTATTTCATCGATGCCGCGGGGGCGGAAGAATGGCCCCTTCTCAGCAAGACCGAGCTTGCCCAGCGCCTCGTCGCCCGCATCGTCGCCGAAATCAAGAAAGCCACGCCATGAGCGAGATCAAGGTCGCCATCAACCGCCTGCCCCATGGCGCTGACCTGCCGCTGCCGGCCTATGCGACATCGGGTGCCGCCGGGCTCGATCTGCTGGCGGCGATCGCCCATGACGTGACTCTGCCACCCTTGGGCCGCACCCTGGTGCCGACCGGCGTCAGCATCGCCCTGCCAATCGGGTATGAGGCGCAGGTACGTCCGCGCTCGGGGCTCGCGCTCAAACAAGGCGTCACCGTTCTCAATGCGCCGGGAACGATCGATGCAGATTACCGCGGTGAGGTCGGTGTCATTCTTATCAATCTGTCCGAAGCCCCGGTCACCCTGCGGCGCGGCGAACGCATCGCGCAATTGCTGTTGGCAAAGGTCGAGCGACTGGTCTGGGACGAGGTGGCCACCTTGCCGACTACTGAGCGCGGCGCCGGGGGATTCGGATCGACCGGCCTCAAGACCGTAACGTCATAAGTCAGAAACGACAGAAACAAGAGCGGGGAAGCTCCGTGCTGCATCCATCCAAAAGACTCCTGTTTGCCATCGAAGCCGTGCTCGACATCGCCTATTACGGTGGCTCGCAGCCGGTGCAATCCGGCGACATTTCCGCGCGCCAGGGAATTCCGCGCCGGTATCTTGAACAGGTGCTGCAGCATCTGGTCCGCACCGGCATCCTTGCGGGCCACCGTGGCCCCAAGGGCGGCTATGTGCTGGCGCGCGAGAAGCGCCGCATCAACCTCGGCGAAATCGTCCGCGCCGTGCGCCAGTTCGAGGGCTCACCCGATCCGGTGCAGACAGCGGCCGGCTCGCGCGTAGCGCTGGAGATTGTCCGGCCTGTCTGGCGCGAATTGCAGCAGGAAATGCTGGTCAAGCTTGACGACATGACGCTGGAGGATCTGTGCCAGAAGGCGCAGGCTGCCGGCATCCAGACCGACGCCCTGCAAAGACTCGATTTCAGCATCTAAGAAAGCGCCGGCCCCGAAGGGCCGCTTCTGCCAGACAAGGAACATGACCATGAGCAAAGCCACCTTCCGCGGCAAGATCTACGATAATTTCCTCGCCACCATCGGCGCCACGCCCGTCGTGCGCCTGGGCAAGCTCGGCCGCGCCGAGGGAGTCAAAGCCGAATTGCTGGCCAAGCTCGAATTCTTCAACCCGCTTTCCTCGGTCAAGGACCGTATCGGCCTGGCCATGATCGAGGCGCTGGAAGCCAGCGGCAAGTTACAGCCCGGCGGGACGCTCATCGAGCCCACCAGCGGCAATACCGGCATCGCGCTTGCTTTCGTGGCAGCGGCCAAGGGCTATCGCCTCATCCTCACCATGCCGGAAAGCATGTCGCTGGAACGCCGCAAGATGCTGCGCCTGCTGGGCGCCGAGCTGGAATTGACGCCGGCTGCGCGTGGCATGACCGGCGCCATCCAGCGCGCCGAGGAATTGGCCGCTGCGACACCTGGCGCCGTCATCCCGCAGCAGTTCAAGAACGCCGCCAACCCGGAGGTGCACCGCCACACAACGGCGCAGGAGATCATTGCCGATTGCGGCGGGAAGCTCGACTATTTCATCTCCGGCGTCGGTACCGGCGGCACCATCACCGGCGTGGGCGAGATTCTGAAGAAGGAGTTTCCCGGCGTGAAGATCGTCGCCGTGGAACCCGAAGACAGCCCGGTTCTGTCCGGCGGCCAACCCGGACCGCACAAGATCCAGGGCATCGGTGCTGGCTTCGTACCCGACATCCTCAACCGTGGTGTCATCGACGAGGTGCTGCGCATCTCCAACGCCAATGCCTTCGCCATGGCCCGCAAGGTTGCGAAGATCGAGGGCATGCCAGTCGGCATCTCATCCGGTGCGGCCTTGACCGCGGGCATCGAGATCGGCCAGCGCCCGGGCCATGAAGGCAAGCGCATCCTGGTGATCCTGCCGTCATCCGCCGAGCGCTATCTGTCGACGGCCTTGTTTGAGGGATTGGAGTAGAGTCAGGTATCGTAAAGCGTCGTCATGGTCCGCTGTCGGCGAATGCCGACATTTGTCGGCTGTGGCGGACAACCCACGAGTTTATTGATGACCGAAGAAAGTAACTCGCGGATCCTCCGCCTTCGCGGAGGATGGCGAATTTATCTTGGGACACCGAGTCCATGACCGAGCTCACCGACCATCAACTGGAGCGCTACGCCCGCAACGTCATCCTCGATGAGGTGGGTGAGGATGGCCAGTTGAAACTGCTGGCCGCCAAGGTGCTGGTGGTGGGGGCCGGTGGGCTGGGTGCGCCGTTGCTGCTCTATCTCGCGGCGGCCGGCATCGGGACGATCGGCGTCATCGACGACGATACGGTCGACCTCACCAATCTGCAGCGCCAGGTGATTCACGACTCAAGCGCCGTCGATCATCCCAAGGTCGAGAGTGCGGCTGCCCGCCTGCGCGCGCTTAATCCCGATATCGTGATTGAGCCGATCGCAGCACGCCTCAACGCGCAGAACGCCTCAGATATTATCAGCCGCTTCGACCTGGTGGCTGATGGCAGCGACAATTTCAACACCCGCTACCTGCTCAACGATCTTTGCTATCGGCTGAAAAAGCCGCTCGTCTCAGCGGCTCTCCTGCGCTTCGAAGCGCAGCTATCGACGTTCAAGGCGCATCTGGGTGATCCGCATCCCTGCTATCGCTGCCTGTTCCCGGAACAACCGCCGGAAGACCTCATCCCGCGCTGTGAACAGGCGGGAATTCTGGGGCCCGTCGCCGGCGTCATGGGTTCTCTGCAGGCAACCGAGGTGCTGAAGGAGATATTAGGCATCGGCGACAGTCTCTCTGGTCGCCTTGTCATGTATGACGCCCTCGGCCCCGCCTTCCGCGAGGTGCGCTTCAAGCGCGATCCCAACTGCAAGACTTGCGGCAGCTGATTACAACCCTTCGCGTTTGCGCTGCGCCAGGATCAACTCCCGATTGGCGGTACTCAACTTCTTCAGCGTCAGCGCCTTCTCATCCAGCACACGCCAGACCGGTGTCACCTTCGTGAGCGGCATGCCTTGGGCATAGGCTTCGAACGCGGCTTCCGCACAGGTGCGGAGATGATAGCCGGTATAGACCGGGCAGGCGCCGTCCGCCTTGTGCCGTTTCGCAAGCTCGGCGCGCATCTCGGCGACGCTCATCTGCCGGCGGCGCGGGATGGCGCGGATGAACTCGTCGATCATGCGCACGGATGGCAGCAGCATCGCGCCACCCTTGGCCACACCGGCCCGCGTCACCGGCATCCGCTTGATTTCGTGCGGTGTCGTGGATTGGAGCTTGTCTTCCCAACTCTTCATTGGCATCCGCCTCATCTCGTTCGGAACCACAAGGTAGCTGTACGCTCCTTGATAAATCTCGCTGTCCTGCAAAAACAGCCCGCAGCGATGATCGCAGCGGGCCGTTGATGTCAGAGCAGCGCTTCCAGCACCCTATCCGGCGGTTTGTGGCCATCAGCGAAAGTCTTGATGTTGATGATGACCTTTTCGCCCATATCGACGCGGCCCTCGATGGTGGCTGAGCCCATATGCGGCAAGAGCACGACATTGTCGAGTTTCATGAGCTTGGGGTTCAGGGCCGGTTCATGTTCGAACACGTCGAGGCCGGCGCCGGCGATCTCGTTCTTGTCGAGCATGCGGGTCAAGGCATTCTCGTCGACGATCTCGCCGCGGGCGGTGTTGACGATATAGACATGCTTCTGCAGCAGCTTGAGGCGCCGCGCCGAGAGCAGATGATAGGTCGCCGGTGTGTGCGGGCAATTGACCGAGATGATGTCCATGCGCGAGAGCATCTGGTCGAGGCTCTCCCAATAGGTGGCTTCGAGCGATTGTTCGACCGCCGTGCTGACTCGGCGGCGGTTGTGATAGTGGACCGAGAGGCCGAAGCCCTTGGCGCGCCTGGCGACCGCCTGGCCGATGCGGCCCATGCCGATGATACCGAGGCGTTTCCCGTAGATGCGATGGCCGAGCATGCTCATCGGTCCCCAGCCCTGCCATTTGCCGGAGCGGATCAGGCGTTCGCCTTCCGACACGCGGCGGGACACGGCGAGGATGAGCGCCATGGTCATGTCGGCGGTATCCTCGGTGAGAACACCCGGCGTGTTGGTGACAGTGATGCCGCGCTGCCTGGCCGTGGCAAGGTCGATATGATCGACGCCCGTGCCGAAGGACGCGATCAGGCGCAGCTTCTCGCCGGCCTGTGCCAGCACACCCGCATCGATCCGGTCTGTCACGGTCGGCACCAGGACGTCGGCGATCTTCACCGCCTCGATCAGTTCGGCCTGGGTCAGCGGATGGTCATCGAGGTTCAATTTCACATTGAACAGCTCCATCATCCGCGTCTCGATGACGTCCGGCAGCTTCCGCGTCACCACCACCAAAGGCTTGTTGCTCATGGTCTAAACTTCTCCCGGCACGGATCAGATCGCCCGTTTCTCAGGGAGAGTGGTAGCAAGCGGTAGCCTTGCTTGTCGAGGGGCTGGACCCGAACCGCCCGAATCAGCACTTTCCTGGCCTAAACGCGGCGCCAAGTGACGCAAAGACGCCCCTGCCGGGCAGTCTTATTGTTTCAATGACTTGACCAGCGGCAAGTCGCCCTATATCGCGTGGTCATGCACCCGAATCGGACACCATCCTGCGGCTCTCACCCGCACCGCCGGCTTCGCAGGCTGGCGTTCATGAGCCTGCTTGCCCTGGCCTTGGCAGCCTTTGCCAACCCGGCGATGATCCGCTCCGGTCCAATCCCCGGCGCCGAGCCGCTTGCCGATCCCTGCGGCCGCATCGTGTACTGTTTCGGCGCCGCCTGGGCCCAGGACAAATTGCCGCTGCCACGCTTTGCCAGCCTGCAATCGGGCGAGGTCAATATGCGCGCCGGTCCCGGTGAGACTTACCCGATCCTGTGGACCTATCAGCGGGCCGGACTGCCGGTCGAAATCATTGAGGAATTCGATATCTGGCGCCGCATCCGCGACCATGACGGGGTGGTTGGCTGGGTGAAGTCGACCCTGCTGGTCGGCAAGCGCCATGTCCTGGTGCGGGACTCACAGCGCCCGTTGCGCAAATCCCCCGAAGCCGGTGCCCTGCCCGTCGCCCTGGTGGACCCCGGTGTGATCCTCAAAGTACTGGAGTGCGCCGGCGATTGGTGCCGGTTGGAGGTCCAAGGCTATAAGGGCTGGTTGATGAAGACCGAGTTCTGGGGCGTCTACGCGGCGGAAACGCTGGAAGACTAGCTCCAGCGTCTGGTTCCGGATCAGTCCAAATCCCCCGCCAGCGCAGCCCGCGTCTCCTCGCCGATCACAGCCATATGCGCATAGGCAGGATGGTCGAAGCCAAGGATAATCTGCTGGCCACCTTGCTTGAAGGCCGCCGCCTGCGCGTCCGACAGCGGGAAATGGATGAACTGCACGGATGAGGCTTTGCCCTGTTCGTTGGTGCGGTCCTGGTCCTCTTCCGGCACGCCCTGCACGATCTCGCCAGCAAACTTCAGGAAGGCGGTATGCTCGACACCGCCGAGGCGGTTGAGGAAGTTGGTGCGCCGCACCGGATCGTCGATCTCGAACATGACGGTCGCCACCAGCTCGCGGCCCTTGGGGATGAGCGGGTTGTAGGCGCGCAGTTCATCGACCAGCTGCGCATCGCCGCCCTTCTCGATATAGAGCATTTCCTGCACCTGCTGCAGCATGGTCTCGTAGCTTTCGAAATAGAACGTCGCCACGGGGCCAACTTCCATGCGGCGCCTCTTCTTTATGGCGACCACGGCCTTCCGTTTCTCCGACCGGATCTTGGTGTAGTCGGCGATCGGCAGGATATCCGCCTTGGTGATCTCTCTTTTTCGCGCAGCACTCATCTTTGTCCTCACATCAACCCATAGGCCCGGGCAAACAATTCAATCGGGTGCGGTGCTTCCTCGGCCGGCTGTTCACCTGGCTTCAGAGCACCGATACCTTGCAGGATATGGGCACCTGCCAGCGGGCATTCCGACGAAATCTGGCGCTTCCCGGAATTCATCGCCTGGCGCGCCACCGGCTTGCCGATCTTGAGAGCGATGTCGAAATTCTCCTTCAACACGCCCCAGGCACCACCATGGCCCGAGCAACGTTCGATCACGGCAAGATCCGCCTCCGGGATCAACTTCAGCATCTCGGCGGCCTTCTGGCCCATGTTCTGCGCCCGCGCATGGCAGGCGATGTGCAGGGCAACACCACCCTCCATCGGCTGCAGCCCAGGCGCCAGACCATCGCGCTTGGCGATGTCGACGACATATTCCGAAATGTCGAACGTGGCTTGCGAGAGCCGCTTGATCTTGTCCTCGTCGGGCAGAATGAGCGGCCATTCGAATTTCAGCATGAGCGAGCAGGACGGCACCAAAGCCACCACGTCATAGCCCTGCTCGACATAGGGCAGCAGCGCATCCGCCACTGAATGGGCATGTTCGGCAACACGGGCGATGTCTCCCTGCTCCAGCTGCGGCATGCCGCAGCAGCGCGGATAGACGACTTCCGTCTCGACGCCGTTCTTGGCCAGCACCTGGATCGCCGCCATGCCGATATCCGGGTTGTTGTAATTGGCAAAGCAGGTCGCATAGAGCACGGCCTTGCGGCCATAGGCGGGGGCTTCCTTGTTGACCTCGGGCTTGTTTTCCATGGCGCGCAGCACCAGCGTGCGGCCGTGGAATTTCGGCAGATGGGCGCGGTGGTCGATGCCGACGACCTTCTCCATCACCTGTCGTGCGACGTTGCTTTCGGTGACGGCATTGGCAATGGGTGCCAACATGCCGGCAGCCTTGCCGTTGCGATCGGTCTCGGTCAGCTGGCCATAAATCTTGTCGTTCTTGCCCTGCTGTAACTCGGCAGCACGATATCGCAGCATGAGGTGCGGGAAATCGAGCGCCCATTCATGGGGCGGCACATAGGGGCATTTCGTCATGAAGCAGAGGTCGCACAACGTGCAGGCATCGACCACCTGCTTATAGTCTGCGATGGCGACACCGGCTACTTCATCGGGACTGGCATCGACGAGGTCAAAGAGGCGCGGGAAAGAATCGCACAGATTGAAACAACGACGGCACCCATGGCAGATCTCGAAGGCGCGGTGCATTTCCGCGTCGAGCTTGCCCTTGTCGTAGAAATCGGGGTTCTGCCAATCGATCTTGTGGCGAACCGGTGCCTCCAGGCTGCCTTCGCGCATGGACCCATCCCTCGCACGTTCGGTTGCAGGAGCAGAAAGTCAGGACACTGAAACCGCCCTGCCGGCCCCGCGATGGGGACCGGCAGGCGCAGCTGTCAGATAACGCCCTTGGGGCTTAGCCCAGGGTGTCGAGCGCCTTCTGGAAGCGCCCGGCATGAGACTTCTCGGCCTTGGCCAGAGTCTCAAACCAGTCGGCGATCTCGTCGAAGCCTTCTTCGCGCGCGGTGCGCGCCATGCCCGGATACATGTCCGTGTATTCGTGGGTTTCGCCCGCGATCGAGGCCTTCAAGTTCGGCGCCGTGGCGCCGATGGGGAGGCCCGTCGCCGGGTCGCCAACTTCCTCAAGGAACTCGAGATGGCCGTGCGCATGGCCGGTCTCGCCTTCCGCCGTCGAGCGGAACACGGCGGCGACATCGTTGTAACCTTCGACATCAGCCTTCTGTGCGAAATAGAGGTAGCGTCGGTTAGCCTGGCTTTCGCCGGCGAATGCATCCTTCAGATTGCCCTCGGTCTTGGAGCCCTTCAGAGCGGCCATTTTCGTCTCCCTAGCTAAATGGGTTGCGCGGATCTTGGTGCGGGGTTCCGTCTTCTTGCGAAACAGGCAGAGCGCGCCGCGACAAGCTTGTTGGTGGCCAGAATCTATGCCTCGAGCCTAACCCTGTCAACAGATTGGAATTGTTTTAATGAGATCGTTTAGTGACTGATCTTATTGGCGAATTAATTATCATTCGCAAGTCGCACGATGACATCCACGCGCGAGACTTTCATGCCTGCAGGTGCCGCCGGCAGTTGGCTCAAAGCCACTTCCGATGCCGGAATGTCGATCAATTCACCTTCGCCTTCGACGAAGAAATGATGGTGCGAGGTGATGTTATTGTCGAAATATGAGCGACCAGGCTCAACCACCACTTCCCGCAGCAGCCCGGCACTCGTGAACTGGTGCAGCGTGTTGTAGATCGTGGCCAGGGATACCGAGATCCGGTTCGCCACGGCCTCTGCATGCAGATCCTCGGCAGAGACATGCCGGTCGCCGCTTTCGAACAGCAGTTTGGCGAGGGACAGGCGCTGGCGGGTCGGCCGCAGGCCGGCATCCTTCAGCTTGGCGAGGATCGAGGTGAATGGCCGTTTCGTTTCCATGGAAAAAGCTTAATCCAAGCCGATCAGGGTGAAAAGCCGGAATCTATAATCACTCAAGATCGTGATTGACGCCCGAAATCAAGGATATGGCCGCCCCGGCCCGCCATCACCAGGGCTTGAAATGCCGATATTCCGCCTGGTCTCGCCCATCGCGGGGCAGCGAATTCGGCGGCTGTCCCGCTGGTGCATTTCGGGAGGCCGGTCGGCGCGTGAGGCAATGCTCAAACGAGATCAGTCGCCAGCGGTGAGGCGACGCAGGTAGGCGCCGGCAGTCTGATATTCGCTGTAGCCATAGACCTTGCTGGAAAGGGCCGCCGTGAAATGGGTCTGCGCCTCGGCTTTCTGGCCGGCGCGGTAGCTGCGTTCACCGAGGTAGAAATGGGCCTCGCAAAGCTGGTTCCTGACATCCTGCCGTGACCCCTCGCGGGCCTTGGACAGCAAGGTGGCATCATCGTACTTGCCGAGCATCCAGCGCATCAGCATGCCGGGCCAGTCTTCGCGATGGCTCTCCAGAGCCTGTGTGAGCAGTGTCTGCGCAGCTTCCGTCTTTTCCTGGCGACTGAGCAGCAACCCATGCCAGATCTCGCCATAGCCATAGCCCTGACCATCCCCGACCATGCGCTCGATCATGGCGATCGCATCCTGATCACGTTCGGCCAGATAGAGAACAGCAATGCTCTGCACATTGTAGCCATCCGGATCATAGGCGATGGCGCGGCTGGTGAAGTCGGTGGCCAGCTGGTCTTTGCCTTCGGCCAGGGCGACAAAGCCGCGGGCTGCCAGCAGTTCGAAATTTTCGTCGAGGGCAAGTGCCTGATCGAGGTCCGCCCCCGCCTTGGCCGCATCGCCGCTGTTGAGGTGGGCAAAGCCACGGTTGTAGAGATTCCAGACATTGTTCGGGTCGAGATCGAGTGCCTTTGTGTAGGCGTCGATCGCTTCCGGATATTTGCCAGACATAGACAAGGCAAGACCGAGACCGGCCGGATAGGCCGGTGCCGTCGGATCAAGCTTCATGGCAGTGCGATAGGCGTCCATCGCTTCACGATATTCAGTCAAATCATTGTGAGCCTGGCCGATCTCACCGGTGAAATCTGCCTTGGCGATATCGTCGAGCCCATCTTTGCCCAGCGCAGTGCGGCAGGCGACAAGGCGTTTCTCGGGCTCGACACCATCATCCCAGCAAAGGTCGGCAGCCGCCTCCGGATCACCCGGCACGTCTGTCGTAATTGCGGCCTGTGGCGGCTCCTCCTCTGCCGCGACACCCGCGTCAGGCTCCGCAGGCGCTTCGACCGGCGGCGGCTCTGACCGCGCGGCCGGCGTTGTCGACAGCAGCGCCAGGCGATTCCGGGCCAGGCGAACAAAACTCCCTTTCGGGTATTGTTCGAGATAGGCTTCGAAATCGGCCGGGTTCTCGCTGTCCTTGATCGAGTTCCAGAAGGTCTCCTCATGCGGATCTTGAGGCGCAGCGGCCACCGCCGCCACGGGTACCGAAGGATTCTGGGATGCCGGCGTGAAAAAGAACGGCGCCGTCAGCGAGGATGATTCCCAGGGCGTCTGCGTGTTGCCGGTTTCGGTGAGCACGCTGCCGCGCACCGTGCGAAAGGCTTCCTCGATGGAGAGGCCGGGCTTCGTGATGGCCGCGGCGAGGGCTGCGGTATAGGGCGAGTTCTGCCCGCTGCCATCGGTCGCCACTTCGCCAGGCGCTGTCGAATAGGCGACGAAGGAACCGCGCGGCGCCTCCATCCGGGCAAGACCCATCTGCGCCGAACGGAATCCGCGTGGCAGTGGATTGTTGCGGCAGGCATCCAGGATGATGATGTTCACCCGCGCAGACGCGAACTGCATCTGCTTCAGGATCGTGTCAGCCGAGACTGCCTCGAGATCGACATCGGCTTCGGCGGTGATCTGGGCCTGGATCGGGATGAGATAGTTCTCGCCCGCCACCTGCAGCCCATGGCCCGAATAGTAGAACAGGGCCGTGACGTCAGGCCCGGCTGCAGTCAGGCGCTTGCCGAAATCGCTGATCGCCCGCTTCATGGCCTTCTGGTCGGCGTTGGTGATGGCAATGACCTCGAACCCGGCGGCACTCAGGGATTCTTCCATCAAGGCAGCATCGCGGGCAGGGTTGGGCAAGCGCCCCATCTCGCTGCCATAATCGGCATTACCAATGACCAATGCGACCCGCGGCTCGGCGCGCGCCGGCGACTGGTTCGCCAGCAGCGACAGGCCCATGGCCAGCGCAATTGCTATCGTCTTGGCGAAAAGCGGGTTCGGCACGTTCTTGCCCGTCGCAGCTGCCCAAGCCGCAATAAATAGCGCGATCCGCCAGCTTCCGCCACAGCCACAGGCGCGCTATGTTGGTTTTTCCCACGCCCAGCCTCTTCAGGTCAGAACCTCCCAGGTGCCCGTCTTGCCCAAACCGTCCCGGAATCTTGCGTCTGGCGATCGCCCCGTGCAGGCGATCCTGCTGATGAACCTCGCCGTCTTTCTGTTTACGGCGATGGACAGCATCATCAAGCATGTGTCCGAGACGTACCACTATCCAACCGGTGAACTGGTCTTTGTACGCAACCTGTTCGCATTTCTTCCGCTGCTCAGCTACATGCTGCTAGTGGAGCGGCGGCTGCACCTCCGCACGGCGCGGCCCTGGGGTCATGTCTGGCGCAGCCTGTTCGGCGTATCGGCCATGTATTTCTTCTTCTGGTCCTACAAGCTGCTGCCACTCTCCGAGGCAATCGCCCTTGGCCTTTCCGGCCCGATCTTCCTTACCGTGCTCTCGGTCCCCCTGCTCGGCGAAAAAGTCGGCTGGCGCCGCTGGAGCGCCGTCATCGTCGGCTTTGTCGGTGTGCTCATCATGACGCGACCCGGCTCAGGCGTGTTCGATCCGGCAGCACTCGTGCCGTTGCTGGCGTCCGTGTTCTATGCTCTCGCCATGATTTCGATCCGTCGCCTCGCCGATACCGAACCACCGACCACGATTGTTTTCTGTTTCACGCTCTTTGCGACCGTCGCATCGCTTTTCACCTTGCCGCTCGGCGCCGCCGATCCCTCGCTCATGTGGCATTGGCCACAGTTCGGGCCTGAGATCGGCCTGCTGGTGGCGATCGGCATCATGGGTGGTATCGCGCAGATTGCCCTTACCACTGCTTTCCGCCGCGCCTCGGTCTCGGTCGTGGCGCCGTTCGACTATATGGCCCTGGTTTATGGCTTCCTGCTCGGCTTCATGCTGTTCGATGAATTGCCGGACGAGTATCTGATCATCGGTGGCCTGGTGGTGGTGGCCAGCGGCATCTACATCATCCACCGCGAGACGACGCTCGCCCGCGCCCGCCGACGGCAGGCGACACCGTCACTACCGGTCAGCCAATAGGAGTCAAGACGCCGTCCCCTGTCGAATTTTGACAACATTGCGCGGACCTACCACCATGATCTGAGCGTTTTCGAACATTCCCCAGCGAAATCAGTGATGACTTAATTCGCGCCGTAAAATCGGCCTTTTTACTATGCTTTCCTCCTCTGCAACGTCATGGGGAGTAGACAATCGTGGCTATTATCAACGGGACGAATGCGTCGGAAGAAATCATCGGCACCGAGCTTGCCGATACGATCAGCGGCTGGGCAATCACCAATCTGCCCGGCGATCAGGGGCCGGTCGACGACAATGATTCACTGTTCGGTTTTGCCGGCAATGACATACTCAACGGCGGCAATGGTCATGACTTTCTGATCGGCGACACCGGTCTCGACACGCTTTATGGCGGCAATGGCAATGACGGGTTGTGGGGTGGCGAAGAAAACGACTCCCTGCGCGGCGATTCCGGTGACGACCAGCTCTATGGCGAGAACGGCAACGACTATGTCTCGGGCGGCAGCGGCAACGACTTCATGTGGGGTGGAGCCGGGGTCGATACGTTGCGCGGCGACGACGGCAATGACTTTATCGCCGCCGATGACGGCGACGACTTCGTCAATGGCGGCAATGGCGATGACGACGTACGGGGTGGCGCCGGCAATGACACGGTGTCCGGCGGCGAAGGCAACGACCTTGTCATCGGCGATGACGGCAACGACAAGCTCTATGGCAACAATGGCGACGACCGCATGTGGGGTGGCTTCGGCGACGACAAGGTATACGGCGAAGCCGGCAATGACGAGATCAATGGCGAATTCGGCAATGACGAGATCAATGGCGAATTCGGCAACGATACGCTCGTCGGCGGCGACGGCAATGACACGCTGTTCGGCGAAGATGGCGAGGACAATCTGTCGGGCGATGCCGGCGACGATCTGCTGCTGGGCGGCAACGGCAATGACCTGATCAATGGCGGCCTCGGCTCCGATGTCATCTGGGGTGATGCCGGCAACGACACGCTGAATGGCCACACCGACAATGATTTCCTGATGGGCGGCGACGGCATCGATACGCTCAATGGCGGTACCGGCAATGACAGCCTCAGCGGTGAAATCGGCAATGACACCCTCAATGGCGGCGATGGTGACGATACTGCCTGGGGCGGGGATGGCACCGATATCCTCAATGGTGGCCTCGGCAACGACCAACTCATTGGCGATGCCGGCAACGACACGCTCAACGGTGGCGACGGCAGCGACTATCTGTGGGGTGCCGATGGCATTGACAAACTCAAAGGCGATGGCGGTGAGGACACATTGCAGGGCGATGGCGGGAACGATTCGCTCGATGGCGATGCCGGTAACGACATTCTTCTTGGCGGCGATGGCAATGACAGCCTGGCTGGCGGCGATGGCGCCGATCAGATGAATGGTGAAGCCGGCAATGACTCGCTCTATGGCGGCAATGACGGCGACATACTGTGGGGTGCGGATGGCGAGGATCGGGTGTTCGGCGATGCCGGCGACGACATCCTCATCGGTGGTGCTGGCAATGACACGCTGACGGGCGGTGCCGGCGCCGACACCTTCTCCTTCGGCCTTGAAGCCGGTATCGACACGATCAAGGATTTCAACGTCGCCGAAGACAGCATCGCCTTCGACCGGGCGGACTTTGGCATTGCCGACGATGCCGCGATCGAGGATTACCTGCTGTTCTCGGCGAGCAAGACCCTGCCGACACCGCCCGATGCCGGCCACGGTTATTTCCTGGTCTCGACCGGCGCGGTCTGGTGGGATGCCGATGGCAGCGGGTCGGACGGGGCGGTGGCGCTCACACGCTTTGCCACCACGACCACCGACCTCAGCACATCGAATTTCGAGTTCGCGTAGTCAGAAAAGGGGACGCGGTCAGAGCCTGGCTTCGATCGCGTCCCAGATCTGGTCTTCGAGGCAGACACCGTCGAAGCGGTTGATCTGCTGCAAGCCGGTGGGTGAGGTCACGTTGATTTCGGTGAGATAATCGCCGATCACATCAATACCGACGAAGATCAGGCCACGCTTCTTCAGTTCCGGCCCGATGATTTCGCAGATTTCCTCTTCGCGTTTGGTCAAGGTGGATTTCACAGCCTGACCGCCAACATGCATGTTGCTGCGCGCTTCGCCAGCGGCCGGGACCCGGTTTATTGCGCCCACTGCCTTGCCGTCGATCAGGATGATGCGCTTGTCGCCCAGCCGCACGGCTGGCTCATAGCGCTGGATCTGGATCGGTTCGCGGTAGAATTGTGTGAACATCTCGAGGAGCGACGCGAGGTTCTCATCATCGGGCTTCACATGAAAGACGCCGGCGCCGCCATTGCCGAACAGCGGCTTGACGATGATGTCCTTGTGTTCGGCACGGAACGCCATGATCTCGTATCGGTCGCTGGTGATGAGCGTGGGCGGCATCACATTCTGGAATTCGGTCACCGACAGCTTTTCCGGTGCGTTGCGGACATGACCTGGATCATTCACCACCAGGGTCTCGGGGTGAATACGCTCCAGGATATGGGTTGCGGTGATATAGGCCATGTCGAAGGGCGGATCCTGGCGCATCAGGATCACATCGAGTTTGGACAGGTCAATCACCTCTTCGGCACCCAAGGTCGCGTGATTGCCACGCTCGCGCCGGAATTCCACCGGTCGGGCACGTGCCGTTACCTTGCCATCGCGCCATGACAGCTGGCGGGGGTGATAGTGGTACAATCGATAGCCGCGGCGCTGTGCGGCCAGACCCAGGACAAAGCTCGAATCGCCATCGATATCGATGCTTTCAACAGGATCCATCTGAATGGCGACGGTCAGCAGCATGGTTGAACTCTCTTGGCTTGTGTGGCCGGCAGTTTAGCGGTGCCGCCATCGGGCGCAATCACCTATTGCAGGCGTTGCGTAATGTCCTGGAGAAGTCGCGCCACCTGGTGACGCTGTGCTTCATTGTCGGCAAGCTCCAGGAATCGCGACAGAGCCAGCTTGGCTGCCAGGAGATTGCCGAGGCGAGAATGGATGAGGCCTGCCTCTCGCCAGAAGCCGGACGCCTCTGGCGCCACCAGCAGAATGCGTTCCACCACCGCCGCTGCGCCCGGCAGGTCGCCATCCTGAATAAGTCGCACCTTGATGTTGTTCTGAAGGCGCAACAAGATGTCGCGATTGCCGATGGCTGCGTAATGGCTGGGCTGCAGTTCCGCAGTCTCGCCGATGGTGGATTTGAGGCGCTGCCTGAGATCGCCCGTTTCCAGAATCCGCCCGCCATCGAACGGGTCCAGGATGGCAGCCTTTCCATCATGAAACAGGCGAATGACAAAGTGACCCGGGAAATTGACCCCCTCCACGGCCCAGCCGAGGCTGCGCGCGGCATGGATGTAGAGAATGGCGAGCGCCACGGGCAACCCCTGGCGACGATCGATCACGCGCATCAGGTCGGCATTTTGCAGGTCATCGTAATTGACCCGATCACCACGGTATGAAAATTCACCGGCCATGATATCGGCCAGAGTATGGCAGCGCGCTTCGAGGCCCACAGAACCGGCTTCGGCGAGCACTGGCAGGATCGATGCCTGTTTCATCGCGTCGGCGATGGCAGCCAGATGCGCACGGTATGGGTGGCGGCCGATCTCCGGCCGGCTGACGGCGGCCAGCGCCAATGCCGCTTCGGCAAGGTCGATCTCGGCATCGGCTTGGGCTCCGATATGGTTGAGATCAGCCTCGATATCCACGCTACCGTTCATGCTGTCATGGTCTGATGATGGTACCGGGGAATTAGTTTCACGACTAACGCATCAAGGCAATGGCGTTGCCTGCGTAACGCCGGCCGAGGAAACCGGCGCCGCTGTGGGTGGCAACACACCGGGTGCTGCCGGCAGGGGTTCCTGCTGCGCCGCCATGACCGGCGCCACCTCTGGCACCACCTCCGGCGCGGGCTTTGTCGCCGGAATTGGCGGCAACGGATCATCTGCCAGGCGAACGCGACTTACCACATCGCGCACATAGGCGATGTCGCGCGCATGATCGATCACGCGCTGGCGTTCAGTGGCATCCTGCGCCACGCCCATCAGATAGATCGTGGAGCGAATGCAGTCGATGCTGAAATTGTTGGCCCGCACCTGGCTGTCGGCCATGATTTTCAGGCGCAGGCGCTGTATCAGCCAGGCATCTTCGGAATAGTCACCAAAATCGAGCCCGCGGCCGACCTTGATTTCGTTCATCACCTCGCGAACACCACTCGACTGCCAGGCGATATTCGTCGCCTCCAGCCTGTCTTCGGGCTTTTGCACAAAACCCGTGAGCAGCACGCGACCCTCATGGACCTGTAGGCTGACCTTCTGGAACAGGTATTGATCCTTTTCCAGGAGGCGTTGGTTGATGCCGATCCAGGTCAGATTGTCGTCGACGCCCTTTACCAGGCCACGCTCCTGCGTTGCCAGATTGATGGTCGTGGCGGCAACGCCAACGGCGGTGCCGATTGGGGAGCAGCCAGTCAAAAGGCCTGGAACCAGGAGGATCGCGCCCAGAAGAGACGCAGACCGCCCGCCGACATGGCGTCGCGGCTGATCTCGGCGGATGGAGAGCAAAATGGACGACAAGCCCGGATTCATGGGCCGAATCATGCCCTAAGTGCGAGTCGAGCTCAAGAGACGGTTAAAGGGCGGTCGCTAAGTATTTGTCAGACCTTGTTGCTGGGCCTCCCTGTCACATTTCTGGGCGCCAGGCATCCTTGAGGTGGATCGGCCAGCCAAACCGACCCAATGCGACCACGTCGCAGCGCAGATCCAGACTGGCAAGCTCTGGCCGGGTCTTCAGGTAATGGGCCAGCGCCCGCATCAGCCGGCGGCGTTGCGGCCCGCGCAGGGCCCCGCTGGCCAGATCGGCGTCGGCACGCGTCTTGACCTCAACCAGTGCGAGGATCCCGCCTTTCCTGACCAGGATATCGATCTCACCCAGCTTGGAGCGCCAGTTCCGCTCCAAGATCCGGTAGCCCTTCAACCGCAGATAGGCGACAGCCAGTCCCTCTGCCAGATGGCCACGCCGCCGCGCCCTGGCACCTCGCTGGCGGCGCCGGTCAGTCGTCACCAATCGCCTCCCCAGCCTGCTGCTTGAGCTCAAGCGCCCGTTGATAGACCTGACGCTTGGGGAGGTTGGTGGCGGCGGCCACCGCCTCGGCTGCCTCCTTCACGCGCATGACGCCCAGCGCCTTCAGCAGGGCGGCGTCGAGATCGACGGCCGCATTTGCTGCCGCGGCCAAGGGCGGCCCGATGACGATGACGATCTCCCCCTTGGGGGGGCCAGCCTCGGTGTAATGGTCAAGCAACTCCTGCAGCGAACCGCGGCGTACCTCCTCGAACATTTTGGTGAGTTCGCGCGCCACTGCCGCGGGCCGGTCGCCAAGGACAGCGCGCAGATCGCCCAGGGCCGTCACCAGGCGCGGTGCGGTTTCGAACAGAATGAGCGATGCGCGCAAGCCCGCCACTTCCTCCAGCTCCACCCGCCTTGCGGCCGTTTTCGCGGCAAGGAAGCCCAGGAACAGGAACCGATCCGTCGGCAAACCGGAAAGAATGAGCGCCATGATTGGCGCCGACGGACCCGGCAGCGCCGTCACCGATATGCCGAGGCTGGCTGCTTCCCGCACCAGCTTGAAACCGGGATCAGAAATGAGCGGCGTTCCGGCATCCGACACCAGCGCCACCTTTTCGCCACGCTGCAGGCGTTCGATCAGCCTGGGCCGCATTTCGTCGGCATTGTGGTCGTGGTAGCTCAGCAGCGGCTTCTTGATACCCAAATGCTGCAGCAGGCGGATGGTAATGCGGGAATCTTCGCAGGCGATCACATCGGCGGCGCGCAGGTAGTCGGCAGCGCGGACGGAAAGGTCGCCAAGATTGCCGATCGGCGTCGCCACCAGACCCAGTTCGCCGATTTGTGCCGGCCGGAGGCTGCCTGGCGCTGGTTTACTTGAGCGGTCTCTGTCGTTAGGCTTCGCCATCATTGCTCGTTCTGA
>NZ_CAMDRA010000040.1 GCF_945906275.1 Dongia mobilis | reverse complement strand
GATCTCCTGCAACCGCGGATCGACCGTGGCCTTCACCGTGAGGCCCTTCTTGTAGAGCCCGTCCTCGCCGAAGCGCTGCACCAGTTCGCGCCGCACTTCCTCGGCGAAGTAATCCGCTTCGAACCGCTCCTCGCCGCTCCTGGCCTTCTGCACCAGGGCCGCAGCCGTCGCCTCCGCCGCTTCCGCCTCGGTGATGTGGCCGTCTTCCAGCATGCGCGAAATCACCCAGTCGCGCCGCTCCTTGGCGGCCTCGGGATATTTCGTGATCGAGTAATTGTTGGGCGCCTTGGGCAGGGCCGCAAGATAGGCAGCCTCCGGCACGGTGAGTTCATCCAGCGATTTGTTGAAATAGTTGAGGGCCGCCGCGGCGACACCGTAATTGCCCTGCCCCAGATAGATCTGGTTGAGATAAAGCTCGAGGATGCGGTCCTTCGAAAAAGCCTTCTCGATCCGGAGCGCCAGGATCGCTTCCTTGATCTTGCGGTCGATCGAGCGCTCATTGGTGAGCAGGAAGTTCTTGGTCACCTGCTGCGTGATGGTCGAGGCGCCGACCGGGCGCTTGTCCGATCCGTAATTCTTGAGGTTGACGATGACGGCGTTGACGAGGCCCGGGATGTCGATGCCGGCATGGGTGTAGAAGGATTTGTCCTCGGCCGCGAGGAAGGCGTTGATGACCCGCTTCGGGATGACCTTGATCGGCACGAAGACGCGGTTCTCGATGGCATATTCGGCGAGCAGCCTTCCGTCGCCGGCATAGATGCGCGTGGTGACGGGCGGGTCATAGGCTGCCAGCTGGTAATAGTCCGGCAGGCCTTGCGAATAATGCTCGTAGACCAGCCAGGCACCGATGGCGCCGATGGTCGCCAGCACCATGAAGATGCCGACCAGGAAGGAAAGGATACGCGTCAATCGGGTCATGCTTTGGCTTTTCGTCGCATTCTTGGGTTGTCGGGCATTCCTGGGTGGTCAAGTTGGCCGCTCAACCGGATATAACACCAGTCCGGCCGCATTGTCGTCCCGGACCTCCGGGCTACCCGCCTTCCTGGTGGCCACCGGGTAAGCCAGGGATGCCGCAAGATCAAGGCAATTTTGAGGCTCCGGCGCAGCTCGGTTGCGAGCTCAGGCTGCCCGGCACTCTACAATAAGATTCAAGGGGATAATTGGTTCCTGGCGACCCTCAGGCCAGCCCCTCATCCTCGATATTGAGGATCTGGCCGCAAGCCTTGCAATGCACGGCGTCGGCGTCGTGCCGCTTCAGGCCGCATTGTGGACATTTGTGCACCACCTTGTGGGGCCGGATGATCACCTGCACCAGGCGCAGGAACAGCGACACGCCGAAGATCATGATCAGGACCGAGATCATCTTGCCGCTGGTCCCCACCAGGGTCACGTCGCCAAAGCCCGTAGTGGTCAGCGTGGTCACGGTGAAATAGAGCGCATCGGCATAGTTGGCGACCTTGTCGTTCACCAGATGCTGCGTTTCATAGACAAAGGCCGTCATCACGAACAGAAAGATGCCGAGGTTCATCGCCGCCGAAATCGTCTGCTCGTTCTGCCGGAAAAAGGCGAAATCCTGCCGCAGGCGCTTGAGGAGTTGATAGGACCGGAGCAGGCGGAACATGCGCGCCACGCGCAGGAAGGCGAGGCCCTCGCCGATGATCGGCGCCAGCAGCGAGATGATGACGATGACATCGGCGATGCCGAGCGGATTGACGAGGTCGGCCGTCCGGTGGCGGCTGATCCACAGCCGCGCCGAGAAATCCGCGACGATGCCGATGCCGATGACCGCATCGGCGATCTCCAGCGGCAGGCGGTCCTGGACGAAGGACGAGCCGACCAGGAACAGGATCGTCGCCACGTCGAAGATCAGCAGGCCATAGCGGAAGCGCACGGCCCGGTGGCTGTCGCCTTCATAGAGTTCGAGCAGGAGTTTTTTCATACGGCCGCTTTGTTCCTGCCCAAGCCTTACGTCCGCTTGATGCTGTCCTGCCAGTCGAAATAGCTCTGGATCGCCCGCGAAATGGCCTTGGCGAGGCCCTTCTGATAGCTCTTGCTGGTCAGGAGCTGCTGGTCCTTGACCGAGGAGATATAGCCCATTTCCAGCAGGATCGAAGGCACGTCCGGCGCCTTCAGCACGGCAAAGCCCGCGAAGCGATGGCTCTGCTCCAGCATGAGGGTGTCCTTCTTCAGCGACTTCACCAGCATCTTGGCAAAGCGCGCCGACAGGTTGGTGGTCTCGCGCTGCGCAAGGTCGATGAGGATGCCGGTCACCACCTTGCTCTCGTTCGAGAGATCGACCCCGGCGATGACGTCCGATTTGTTTTCCTTGGCGGCCAGCGCCTCGGCTTCCGAATCCGACGCCGTTTCCGAAAGCGTATAGACCGAGGCGCCGCGGGTCTTCGAATTGGCGTGGGCATCGGCATGGAGCGAGATGAACAGATCCGCCTCGCCGTCGCGCGCCAGCTTGAAGCGGTCGCGCAAGGGGACATAGACGTCCTTGTCGCGCGTCAGCGCCACGCGGAAGCGGCCGGTCGCCAGCAATTCCTTCTTCAGCGCCTTGGCCACGGCCAGTGTGATGGATTTTTCCATGGTGCCGTTGCCGACGGCGCCGGGATCGATGCCGCCATGGCCCGGATCGATCACGATGAGCGGCTTCTTGTGCGCCTGCTTCTTGAGGCCCTGGTCGCTTGGCTTGAGGGTCGGGACCAGCATCGCCTGTTCGGCGGCCTCCGGCACCGGCACCTCGACGCTGTCATCGGCGCTCTTGGCCGACACGGTGGCAGCGAGCGGATCGGGGTCGGCCGAGATGGCGCCGCCCTTGGCGGTCCCGGCATCGCCGGGCTTGGGCGCCTGTTCTTCCGCCGCGACCGGTGGTTCCTGAACCAGTTCGGCAACGGGGGCCGGCGCCGCGGTCCCATCGGAAGCGAACAATGTGCGCCGAATCTGGCCCATGAAGGCCACGTCGTCGGTGGGTTTGAGGTCGATGAGCAGGCGGCGCGGCAGCGACTCGGTCTTCTCGACCATGGTCACCTGGGCGACTCGGGCGGGGGCGGCGAGGTCGAGCACGATGCGCGAGGTGCCGACCTTGAACAGGCCATAGCGCATGGCTGCGACTAGGCCGCGCCCCTGCAGCTTGCGGCCGGCCGGAATCTGCCATTCCACCTCGTCGAGATCGATCACCACCCGGAACGGATCAGCGAGCGCGAAGACCTTGAAGCCGGTCTCCGCGGTCAGGTCGAGCACCACCCGGGTAAGATCCGTCTCGACGCCGAGCTTGGCATCGGTCACCGCGGGCTTTGCCGAGGCAGCCGAAATTCCCCCGCCCGGCAGACCCAGGGCGGTCCCCAGCAGGCCCGCGAGCAGCAGGAAGCTGACCCGCAGCAGCGACATAAAAGTGAGGCTCTTCCGCATGTTGCCGGTTCGTTGCGTGAATCTCTCACAATATAATCGCGTAACCTGCTGAAAGGCAACAAGATATTGAAATTGCCTGAAATTTAGGCAAGCAAGCTGCGCTGCACTGTCAAATGGCCCCGCTTGCCGGGCAATTGCAGTTGTGTTGCAGGTCCCGCGCCAGTATGGTGACTTTCCGCGACCGCCGATGTCGGTCCCAAACCTCTGCTATAGCTGGCCTGGGGCATAAACCGGCGGTCGGTCGTGAACCCGGGCCGCCGACCATAAATGCTCCGACTCTTATTCTTCGGGGCTGGCTGGTTACCTGGGCAGCGCATGTGCGCAAGGCAAGGTCGCTCCCGACCTGAGACGGACCGGAGCCGAGACTTGTTTTGTCGCCAAAAACAACAGGTTGACATGACGCCACCCTGCAATTCACCAACCCTCTTCGCGCCGCCGATCGCTGCGAATGCGATCGACGCTGGGCGCGTCACGGAGCTATGCATCTATGACCAAAATTATGCTGATCGACGCCACCCACCCGGAAGAAACCCGCGTCGCGGTGGTGGACGGCCGCAGGCTTGAAGAATTCGACGTCGAAGTCGCCAGCCGGCACCCGCTCAAAGGCAATATCTATCTCGCCAAGGTAACCAGGGTCGAACCCTCGTTGCAGGCTGCCTTCGTGGAATATGGCGGCAACCGCCATGGCTTCCTCGCCTTCAGCGAAATCCATCCCGATTATTACCGCATCCCGGTCGCCGACCGCGAAGCCTTGATGCGCGAGGATATCGAGGAAGCCGAGGCCGACGATCACAAGCCGCGCCGCGGCCGTGATCGCGACAAGGACCGCGACAGGGACCGGGACCGCAATCGCGGCCGCGGTGGCCAGCGGCACCGGAACGACCAGGGGAACAGCCCCGAGGCGCAGGGCCAGGAACCGGGCCAGGAACCGGGCCAGGATGCTGACCAGGGTCCGGACCAGGACCTCGTCGCTGGCGATCAGGTCCTCGACCACGGCGACCATGATCATGGCGACGACCAGGGTCATCATGACAGCCATGAGCATGACAGCGAGGCCCGCCCTGAGCTGGCCCCCCAGTCAAGCAACGGCGAGTCAAGCAACGGCGAGTCAAGCAGCGCCGAGCCCAGCGATGCCGAGCCCGGCAATGTGATGCCGTTGGCGACCTCCTATGACAGTCTGCGCAGCGAACCCGTAGCCGCCCCCGAATCCACATCAGGCGATGCGCCGCAGCACGAAGCGACGATCCTCGATTTCCCGACCGACCACCGTGTCGACACCCACCAGGCCGACACCTTTCCGGACGCACCCACCGCGTTTGGTGAGGCCGATGCCGGCGCCCAGGATTTCAGCATCGACGCCGAGGTTCCGGCGGCACCCCATGGCGACATCGTCGAAGTGACGCAGCCGCCCGAAGTGATCGACACCGTCGGTGGCGAAGAAGCCAGCCACGGTGATGATGCCGAGGACGACGAGGAAGAGGACGACGATTCCGATCGCCGCCGCCGTCAGCGCCATATGCGCCGCTACAAGATCCAGGAAGTCATCAAGCGCCGGCAGATCCTGCTGGTCCAGGTGACCAAGGAAGAACGCGGCAACAAGGGTGCTGCCCTCACCACCTATCTGTCGCTCGCCGGCCGCTATTGCGTGCTGATGCCCAACACCGATCGCGGCGGCGGCATCTCGCGCCGCATCACCTCGGTCGCCGACAGGAAGCGCCTGAAGTCGATCGTCGACGAACTGGATCCGCCGGAAGGCATGGCGGTCATCGTCCGCACCGCCGGCATGGAACGCCAGCGCAGCGAGATCAAGCGCGACTTCGAATATCTGCTGCGCCTGTGGGACGAGATCCGCGACAACACGCTCCGCTCGACGGCTCCGGCCCTCATCTATGAAGAAGCCAGCCTGATCAAGCGCTCGATCCGCGATCTCTATACCCGCGACATCGGCGACATCGTGGTGGCCGGCACCGACGCCTACAAATCGGCGCGCTCCTTCATGCGCATGCTGGCCCCGGCCCATGCCAAGCGGGTGCAGTTCTACCGCGACCCGTCGCTGCCGCTCTTCCAGCGCTACCAGATCGAAAGCCAGATCGCGGCCATCCATCACCCGGTCGTCAATCTGCGCTCGGGCGGCTACATCGTCATCAACCAGACCGAAGCGCTGGTGGCGGTCGACGTCAACTCGGGCCGCTCGACCCGCGAACGCAACATCGAAGAAACGGCGCTCCGCACCAATCTCGAAGCCGCCGAGGAAGTCGCCCGCCAGTTGCGCCTGCGCGATCTCGCCGGCCTCATCGTGATCGATTTCATCGACATGGACGAAGGGCGCAACAACGCCGCCGTCGAACGTCGCATGAAGGATTCGCTCAGGAACGATCGCGCCCGCATCCAGATCGGCCGCATCAGCTCGTTCGGCCTCCTCGAAATGTCGCGCCAGCGGTTGCACGCCAGCCTGCAGGAAGCCTCGACCGAGATCTGCCCGCATTGCCATGGCACCGGTCGCATGCGCTCGGTCGATTCGACCGCCCTCCATGTGCTGCGCATGGTCGAGGAGGAGATCACCCGCAATGCCAGCCCCGGCGTCACGGTGTTCGTGCCCTCGTCGGTCGCCCTCTACATCCTCAACCAGAAGCGCCACGCCCTCTCGCAGCTTGAACTGCGCCGCGGTGTCCGCATCTATCTCAGCGCCGACGATGAACTGATGCCGCCGGATTACCGCCTCGAGCGGATCAAGATCCTGGCGCCGGGCGAAGAACTGCCGGAAGCGCCGGAACCCGAGGTCATCGACGTCGATTTCGCCGAGATCGAGGACGACAATTACGTCGAAGAGATGGATGAAGTCGAAGGTACCATCGACGATGAGTCCGAAGGCGATGCCGGCAGCGATGCCGGTGAGGAAGCTGCCGCCGGCGACGAGAGTGCCGAGCGTGGCCAGGGCCGCAACAACAAGCGCCGCCGCCGCCGTGGCCGTGGTGGCCGCTTCCAGGCCGACGAGTTCACCGACCAGGCTGAAGCCGGCGCCGCCGAAGGCGAGCAGCCCGAACAGCGTGGCGATGGCCAGCGGGGCGAGGAAAGCCAGCGCCGCCAGGCCGGTGCCGATACCCTCACGGACGAGGGCGAGGATGCCGATGACGGCGAGGATCTGACCGAGGGCGATGATGCGGCCGACGGTCCGGTCGATGCCAACGGCGTCAGCACCGAAAGCGAAGAACATCGCCGCCGCCGCCGCCGCGGTCGCCGTGGTGGTCGCCGCCGGTCGCGCCGACCCCAGGACGGTTCAGCCGATGGCACCCAGGCCGCCGGCGACGCCGACGGTTCTGCCGAAACCGATCGTTTGCCCGGCAACCGTCTACCAGGCATGGGCGAACAACCCGACTTGCCGCGCGATGCCGATGCCCTGCCGCCCTTGTGGCGCGCCGAAGGCGGTGAAGAGGTCTCGTCCGAAGACGGCGACGCCCTCGGCGCCAAGGACGGCAAGAGCGACCGGCCGCGTCGCCAGCGTCGCCCGCGCCGCGACCGCACGGGTGAACGCACGGGCGAGGATGCCGTCGACAGCGTCAGCGAAGCGCCAGCATCCATCCAGGCACCCATCCAGGCACCCATCCAGGCACCCGTCATGGCGCAGATCGCAACCCCGGCCCAGCCGGTCGTAGCCCCACCGGCCATGTCGGCGCCGGCTGCGATCAGCGGCGACCTTGCCGTGGCAGCGCGCCCCGTCACGGTCATCGAGGTGAAGGATACCGGCGAAGCCATCGCCGCCACCGCCGAGGAAGATCCCAACCAGCCCAAGAAGCGCGGCTGGTGGCGTCGCCTGATCGAATAGGCCTGGTCGAATAAGCGGGCCGCGCTCAGTCCCGCTCTTCAAATGCAAAAGGCCTGATGGATTCCATCAGGCCTTTTTCAATGGCGCCCGTTGTCACGCGGTGCGTATCAGATCTTCGCCTGGGCCATCGCATCCAGCAGGCGGCCCTGGAACAGCGAGATGCCGAGCTTGTCGCCGATCTCCAATCCCTGCTCGGAATCGACCCGGCACAGGATGATGCGCTCGCGGCCAAAGCGGTCGATCGCTGCCTGCATGCGCTCGCCCTGGGTGCTGGTGCAATCGTCATAGAAGGCCGGCGTCCAGATCACCTTGACGAGATCGACATTGAGCTGGTCTCGGTCGAGCATCGGCAGCAGCTGGTATTTGACCTGGTCGAGGATGATCTTGTAGCCGCGCTCCTTCAGGAAATCGCGCGCGAAGGCAAAATCATCCGGGTCGCTGAAATAGTCGGTCGCCGGCAGTTCGATGGCCAGCGGCCCGCGTTCCTTGTTGTTGGTGGCGCGATCGAAATCGATGAATTCCGGCGACAGCACGGTGCCCAGCGACAGGTTCAAGCTGGCATTCTTCAACATCGGCTGATAGTCCTGCCGCGGCATCAGGGCCAGCATGCGGGTATCGAGCACGCGCGCCAGATGCTGGAACAGCGCCTTGTCGGCGGTGACGTTGTAGCCCGGCGCCACGGTCTGGGCCAGGAACGGCATCGAGAAAAAAAGCTCGGTCAGGATCGGCGTGGGCTTGGCCCCCGGGATGATCGCGAACACCTGCTGGCGGCGCAGCACATTGGCAAGGTCCGCGTTGATGATGGCCTTTTCCAGCTTCTCCAGGATGGCCGGATTGATCATCGTGCCGCGTCCGTCCTCCAGCGGCGCACCGCTCTTGGTGGCGGCGGCGGCCTGGGCGTTGGCCTTGCGGCGGTCATCGCTGTGGCGGCGCGCCAGTTCGACGAAGTTCTCCCAATCGACCTCGATGTCGTACCAGGAGCAGAAGGGCGGCGGGCGGCGCGATGGGCTGGGCGGTGCCGAAAACAAAGGGTCCTCTTTGAACATCGCCTTGATCTGGCGCACATAGATGTCGATATCGTCTTCGCTGGCGCCCTTGGTCAGCGCCACGACATCATTGTTCCACAGCTGATAGACTCCGGCGTCGAAACGCTTCACCAGCGGTTCCAGGATCTGCTTTGCGACGCGGATGTGATGCGGGCGCTGGTTATAGGGCCGCAATTGCGACAGGTGGATCTGCACCGCGCGGCGACCGGTCCGGTGCCGCTCCAGCCGCTCCGCATAATCGACGAGCAGTTCCTCGTCGGTGGTCATACGCCCGTCTTTGGCCCGCTCGTTCATACACAAACCCCTGACCTTGCCCCATCCTGGTACCGCTCGGCTTGTGGGCCGGCGGACGGCTGCAAGATAAAAAGCCTATCCCGCCCGAGTCGCTGCCAAACCCGCTATAAACGGTCGATTCTTATACCCCTGTTTCGAGGCGCGCGCCTCACCGGCGATGCAGCCACCAACCGTTTTCGTTGATCGAATAGACCGGCTGGTAATGCTTGATGCTGTTGGCCGGCACCACCGTCTTGATCTGGTTGTCGAGCAGCAGGGCATCCGACCCATTGTAGACGATGAGCACCGCATGGCCGACCCCGAGGTTGAGATCCTGCAGCGCCACCACGCGCATGTCCTCGATCGGAATGCCCAGCGCCTTCAGCGCCATGAACTTGGAGATCGCATAGTCTTCGCAATCGCCGTTCTTCTTGAGGAACTGGAACGGCGTCGCCCAGTAATCCTCCTTGCCCCAATTGCGCATGTCGATGGTGTATTTCTTGGAATTGAGCAGCTTGTTGACCTCTTTGATCTGGGTCAGCCGGTCCTTGTCCTTGAGGTCATCGATCAATCCCGCCCATCCCTTGGTGGTGCAAGTATCCGTATCGCAGGGTGCCCCGCCCTTCCAGCGGCCGATCATGTCGAGCCATTTCGGAAATTTCTTGAGGTTCTTGGACGGCAGCTCGATCGAACTGAAGATCTTCGGATAGGTCCGCGCCTGGGCACTGCCGACGCCAACAAAAAGGGCAAGGGCGCCGCACAGGCACGCCATGGCGACGGCACGGATGCCGCGACCCGCCTCCCAGCGTCGCAACCGTCGCTTTTGCGCTTGCTCCGGCATTGCCCCCGGCCTCATCCTGTCACCTACCCTGAAACGACCACGATGCTACATGCAGCGTGTGACCGGCAAAATTCATTGGCAACCAGTATTAACTTCGCCGGGACAGATGCTTTTCGCGAAAGCCTCAATTGGCGGCGCCAGAAAGCCATGCTAATGTATCATCTTGAATATTTCTGCCAACCCATTGATTCAATGATCATGAACCGGGAGATTTGACGTGGCCGAACCAATGCCGGGGGAATCCTTGACCGCCACCAACCCCGAGGAAACGGGATCCAGATTCGACCTCAGGGTCATCTTTCCCGCCATCATCCTGGTCCTGCTCGCGATCATCGGCCTGGTTGCCGTCAGCTATTTCGTGGCCCAGGAGCGCGAGCGCGAGGAAACTCAGTGGCAGCTGCGCATGGGCATCGTCGCCGACAGCCGCTTCACCGACATCGACCGCTGGCTGAACCGCCAGCTCGATGAGCTCACCGGCCTCGCCAAGAATGAATCCCTGCAGATCTATACCGACCAGATCAATGAACTGTCGGCCGACACAACCCAGACCGACCAGGTCGAGGCCCTGCGCGATTACCTGCGCAATCTCCTCACCGTCACCGCCGACCGCACTGGCTTCGCCATGCCCGCCACCGGCGGCAGCGACGTGCCGGCCAATGTCTCGGAGACCGGCGTCGCCGGCCTCATGATCATCGACGACCAGGGCAATGTGGTGGCCGCCTCGCCCGGTGCCCCGCCCTTCACCGGCGAATTGCAGGCCTTTGTCTCTGGCCAGACGCAGGGCCAGCGCGTCATCGGCGACATGCGGCTCAACAGCCGCGGGGTTCCCAGCATGGCCTTCGTCGTGCCGATCCTCGCCGCCCAAACCGAAGGCGCCCAGGCGACGCAGATCGGCATCATCCTCGGCATCAAGGAAGTGGGTCCGGAAATCTTCCCGCTGCTGAAGCAGCCGGGCGATGCCAGCGCCACGGCCAAGTCCATCCTGGTGCGCTTCAAGGACGGCAAGATCACCTATCTCTCGCCCGATGAGAGCGGCAAGCCGATGGCGGTCGAACTCGATGCCGACACGCCCGATCTCGATACTGCCTTCGCAGCGCAGAAGCCAGGCGCCTTCGCCACCGACAAGCGCAACGCCGCCGGCGACCGGGTGCTGGTGACGGGGCGCGCCTTCACCCTGGTGCCCTGGGTGCTGGCCCACACCATCGACTATGACGAGGCGCTGGGTGCTGCCGAAGCGCGCTTCCGCAACCTCACCATCTATCTGTTCCTCGCGGTGGCGCTGGTCTTCGTGATCATCATCGCCGTCTGGCGCCATGGCTCGTCGCGCCGCGCGAGCCAGGCAGCGCATCTCTTCCAGAACATGGCCAACAAGTTCGAAAGCCAGAAGAACCTGCTGCAATTGGTGACCGACAGCCAGCCGACCCAGATCTTCATTCTCGACGACAAGGACCGCTATCAGTTCGCCAACAGCCAGGCCTCCAAGGCCGCCGGCATTCCCACCACCGAGATGATCGGCAAGCCGATCGCCAACGTGCTGGGGCCGCAGGCCGCCAAGCGCTACATCACGCTGAGCCATGAGGCGATCGAGCTGAAGCACGAGGTTTCCAACGTCGCCCGCTCCGATGAGGGCGGCAAGGTCAAGGTGGTGCAGTCCGAGCACATTCCCCTGAAGGATCCGAGCGGCACGCCGAAATCGGTTCTCACCGTCGAGCGCGACATCACCGACGTGGTGACGGAACGCGAGCGCCGCGCCCGCATCCTCAATCAGCTGGTGAAGACCCTGGTCGACGTGGTCGACAAGCGCGACCCCTTTGCCGCCCAGCACTCCTCGCGCGTGGCCAAGGTGGCCCGCTCGGTCGCCAAGGAAATGGGCCTGACCGAGGTCGAGACCGAAACCGCCGACATCGCCGGCAATCTTCTCAACCTCGGCAAGATCCTGATCCCCGAAGACGTGCTCTCCAAGACCGGCCAGTTGACCGATGCCGAGCGCGACATGATCAAGAATTCGATCCAGACCAGCGCCGATCTGCTGCAGGGCATCGAATTCGACGGCCCCGTCGTGCTCACCCTGCGCCAGGCCCAGGCCAATTGGGACGGTTCCGGTCAGCCGGCGGGCCTCAGCGGCGACAACATCGTCGTCACCGCGCGCGTCATCGCCGTCGCCAATGCCTTCATCGGCATGATCAGCGACCGCGCCTTCCGCCAGGCGCTCAGCATCGATGATGCCATCGAGAATCTGATGAAGGGTTCCGGCAAGGCGTTCGACCGCCGCGTCGTCGCCGCCCTCGTCAACTATCTCGACAATCGCGGCGGCCGCGCCGAGTTGGAGAAGTAAGCCGCACGGCGCTGTCCTGATACTTCCAGCTGATGGGTAGGGACTTTCCATGCAACCACAATCGTCATGCCCGGGCTTGACCCGGGCATCTCGCTCGACTGGGTTCGGCCCGTCAGATGCGGGCTGATCCCCGGGTCAAGCCCGGGGATGACGGCTTAGAAATTGCCACATGCGATCTTCCCGCCCTTCAGGCGGATCGAATAATCCTCACCTCACCGGCTTGGCGAAATCGGGCGGGATCGACGCGCCGAGGCAGATGTTGCGCGGCGGTGAGCGCGGCCTCTCCAGGAAATCCCGGGCGATGACATTGGCGCAGGCATCGTTGCCAAGCACGTCATGGCCGATGCCGTCGAATTCCAGGTAATAGCTGTTGACCAGGTGCGCAGCCGCCATGCGGGCGAAGGCGGGCGGCGTCACCGGATCGTAGAGACCGCTGAGCAGCAAGGTCGGCAACTCGCTGGTGACCGGTTCATTGTCGCTGGCGCGCAGCGGCTGCGGCGGCAGGGCCGCGCGCCAGGCGGCACAGGTCTCGGCAAAGCTCTCGCTCTCGCCGCCCACGGCGAGGCCCGCCAGCAGCGGATAGCGGCGATAGGCGCTGAGCGCCTTCGCCATGTCGTTGAACGGCACTTCTTCCTGGCAATGGACACCGAGGAACATGGCATCTCCGAAATCCGCCCGCCCGAGATAGTCGGCGATATATTCGTCGACGTCGCGCGCGATTTCGGCCTCGACCCCGCGATCGTAGAAATCGATCACCTGCGGCACGATCTCGATATCGGCCCGGTTATAGAGCAGGGTGAACAGGCGCCCGATCAGGAAATTGCCGTCGACCACGATCTTGACCGAGCCATCGCCATCGGGATGCGGCCGCGCCAGGATGAGCGGCTCGGCATCCAGCCGCTGCACCAGGGCAGTGAGCCGCGCACCGAGGTCGGGATACCGGATGCGGCACGGGCCCTCCTGCGCGCAGGCATCGAACACCATGCGAAAGGCGCGGTCGGTCACCGCAGCATCGCCCTCGAGGAACTGCGCCTCGGGCGGGATCACGGAATCGAGGATCACGCTGCGGATGTCGTCCGGATATTGCCGCATATATTCGAGGCCGAGCCTGGTGCCGTAAGAGAGGCCATAGACATTCCAGGCCGGCACGTTCAGCGCCTGGAAAAGATCGTGGAGATCGGCGGCGCTGTCGCGGCTGGTATAGGCGCCGGGATTGTGGCCCTCCTCCACCAGCCGCTTGGCGCAGGCGGCGGCCGCCTCGCGCTGCAGCTTGGCCGCCAGGGCCGCGTCCGAGGTGGTGAGGAGATCGAGAGCGATCACCTCCAGTTCCTGGCAATCGATGCGCGGCTCGACCAGGCCGGAGCCGCGCTGGTCATAGAGGATGAGGTCGCGCTGGCGCGGCCATTCGGTGTTGGCGACGAATTCCCACCACCATTCGACACGGTCGGGATCGAGCCAGGCGCCGTCGCCGGGGCCGCCCGCCAGATAGACGACGGGATCCGGCCGCGCGCCCTTGCCGGCGCGGATGATCGCGACCGGCAGGGACAGGGTCTGGCCCGGACCTACCGACAGGTCAAAATCCCGCGTCTCCGGCACAGTGAGGCGATAGCATTCGACCGTCACATGGGCGGGTGCCTCGAACCAGCAATCGACCTCGGCCAATGCCGAATTCTCCGCGCGCGCTGCCGATGGCAAGGCCAGGACGACAAGAAGAGGGAACCAGGAGACAAATCGCATTGTTACCTACGGTCGGACCAATCAGGCATGACAAGGGCACTTTGCTTGGCGGCGGCGCCCGGGGCAAGGCTGATTGGGGCGGCCGGCTCTCGGCATCTGTGGCAAAGCAGCCGCCCGATCGCTAGACTGCGGCCAAGTCGAAACAAATGACCTCCCGCCCGGCGCTGTCGGCGTCCGGTACGGGAGCGGGAAAAGTAACCGGGATGGTGCCTTCGGATCCTTCACGCGACCAGCCCCCGGCCCCGGTATCGCCCCCGGCCCCGGGATCGCCGTCGGCCCCGGCATCGCTGCCGAAACGCCGCCTCAGTCCGGGCCGGCGCCTGCTGCGGCTGATGCTGCGCCTCGTGGCGTTGCTGCTGCTCGCCGTGGCGGTCTCGCTCGTCTTCCGGGTCGATCTCCTCAATCGGACGGCACCCTGGCTGATCAGCCGTGAACTCGCTGTGCCGGCCGACCTTGCCATCCGCAATCTCGACTGGCGCAGCGCCCATATCGACCGGCTCATCCTCGGCGGCCAGCGCGACCTCGTCATCGAGGATGTCAACCTCACCTACGATCCATGGAGCGGGCGGCTGGACTCGGTCGAGATCGGCCGCGTCGCCTTGCTGGCGCGCTACGATACCAGCCTCAGCTTAGGCGAGCTTGATCCCCTGCTCGACCGGCTGCGCGCCATGGCCGCGGCACCCGCCGATCCCGATGCGCCAGCCACACCCCTGCCCGACATCTTGGTGAAGTCGATCGATATCGGCATCGCCTCGCCGGTGGGCTTCATCACCGGCAGCGGCCAGGCCAATCTCAACGCCCAGGCGGTGATTGCGCAGTTCACCTTGCGCGAGCAGCAGGATTACGCCCGCATCGACATCAGCCTCGCAGCGCCCCTGGTGAAAGGCGGCAAGCCGCCCTTGGGCGATCTCACCCTGGTCATGGATACGCATTCGGCCCTGTGGCCGCTCGTCGGTCTCGCCCAGCCGACCGGCGGCAACATCAAGGCCAGCGCCCATCTCCGCATGCCGGACAGCGATCCCGCCAACGCCGCCGCGGCCGATGCGCCCCTCGCTTTGGCCGAATGGTCGCTGGAGGCGGTCGACTTCGCCTATCCTGGCCTGCCCGCGCCACTTGCCGGTAGCCTTGCCGGCACGGCTGCCTACGGAAAGGACTGGCTGACGCTCGACAAGATCGCGGGCGGTTTCAAGGGCGGCCTCAGCGCGCCGTTCACGGCCAGGCTCGGCGGCAATCTGCGCGTCTCCCCTTTGCTGGCGGCGCAGGAAATCAGCGGCGCGCTCTCGCTGGCAGCCGATGGCGGCGATCTTGCCTTTCCGGGCTTTGCCGCAAGCCAGGTGAAACTCGCCCTCGACCTCGCCCTCAAGGGCAAGCTCGATGCCGCCGCCGGCAGTTTCCTCGACCTCACCCTGACCAGGCCCGGATCGCTCAGCGCGCACCATCTCAACCTCGCCGAGGGCGCCATCCTTCTCCCCAAGCCGACCACGCTTGCCCTGCTGCCGGATCCGCAACCGGCGGCCCATATCACCTTCGGCGGTGCGGGCGGTCTTGCCGCCGATCTCAACCTCGCCTTGGGGAAATCTACCCTGACCGTCGAACCGAAAGCAGCTGCCGAGCGACTGTTGATAGCCATGCCCAATGCCAGACTCAGCGGCCGCTATGACGCCGCCGCCCCGCTCGCCCTCAGTTTCACCACCAAGGGCGCGCAGGTGGTGGCGCCCACCCGTGGCCTGACGCTCGGCAATGTGGCGCTCTCCTTGGTCTCCGATGCAAAGGGCATCGCCGCCAAGCTCAGCACCGGTGCCCTGGCCGGCCTCGGCGCCTTCACCCCCGTGCGCGGCGAGGTGGATGCGACGCTGCTGGATGGCAAGGCCAGCTTCAAGGCGCGCTTCACCGGCGACGACCAGCCGATCGATCTCCAGCTCAGCGGCAAGGGCGATCTCGCCAAATCCAGTTTCACCGTCGACCTCAAATTGAGCGCGCTCGATTTCGCCCTGGGTGGCCTGCAGCCCTATAATTTCTTCCCGCCCTTGCGCGATTATCTCGACGATGTCTCCGGCCGCGTCGAGCTTGAAGGCCCGGTGCGCTATGCCGGCGGCGCTTTCACCTCGGACCTCAAATTCGGCCTCACCAACTTCTCCGGCAAGGTGGGGCCTGTGCTCCTCACCAACGTCAATTCGGTGATTGCGATCGACAAGCCCTGGCCGCTCTCGACCAAGCCGGATCAGGTGGTGGCGGTGGAGCTCGCCGACATCGGCCTGCCGCTCACCAACGCTCTTTTCCGCTTCAAGGTGAGCGACGGCAAACGGCTCGACCTCCAGGAATCGCGCATCGAGATGGCGGGCGGCAGGGTCTCGCTCGATCCCGCGATCCTCCTGTTCGACGCCCCGGCCCACAATCTGAAACTGACCGTGGACAGCATCTCGGTGGGTGAGCTGTTCGACACGCTGGGCATCGCCGGCCTGACCGGCGAAGGGTCAATTTCCGGTGATGTGCCGGTCACCATTTTCCCCGGCGGCATCGCCATTCCGGCAGCCAAGCTCGCGGCGACCGCCCCCGGTGTCCTCCGCTATGACCGCAATCAGGCCCCCCTGGCCCTGCAAAGCGCTGGGGAATCGGTCGCCATGGCCTTGGAAGCCTTGGCCGATTTCCATTACGAAAAATTGATCCTGGATCTCAGTCGCAGCCTCGCCGGCGATGTTACCCTGGGCTTGCATATCAGCGGGCGCAATCCCAGCTTCTATGACGGCTACCCGGTCGAGTTCAACCTGACGGTCGAGGGCCAGCTCGACCAGGCCCTCAAGGAGGGCTTGGCCGGCTATCGGGTGCCGGATATGATCCAGCAGCAACTTGAGAAGCTCTCGCCCTGACGGCAATCAATCCGTTGGGCATTATTGAAGGTTCGCATCATGACAGGCCGTCCCCCTCAAGACTTCCCGCCGCTGCAAGGCGCGGTTCTCCGGCCCGGTTTGTTTCAGCTCGGCGCCGCGTGCCTGGCATTGGGCCTGCTCGCCGGCTGCAACCCGACCGTCAAGGTCGAGGCGCCGGACAAGCCGATCGTGATCAACCTCAACGTGAAGATCGAGCAGGAGGTCCGCATCAAGGTCGACAAGGATGTCGACAACCTCGTCAGCTCGAATCCGAACATTTTCTAAGTCAGAAAGACAAAACGATGCGTAACGCCTTTCGCTCTCTCCTGGCCGCCCTGCTGCTTATCGGCGGCCTTGGTCTCGCCACCGTGCCGGCCCGCGCCGATGCCTTCGACGATGCACGCGCCGCCGGCCAGGTCGGTGAACGCGCCGACGGCTATGCCGCCGTGGTCGATCCCGCGGCACCCGCCAATGTGAAGAACCTGGTCAACGACATCAACGCCAAGCGCCGCGCCGCCTATCAGAAGATCGCCGCCGAAAAGGGCGTCGCGGTCGAACAGATCGGCGCCATCACCGCCGAGAAGATCATCCGCGAGATCCTGCAGCCCGGCATGTACTACATGGACGCCACCGGCAGCTGGAAGCAGAAATAGCCTCGTTCCGCTCCACGCCATCCATGCCAGGAAGGGGACGCCTCGCAGATGAGCCAACGCAGCCTGCCCGCCGATATCGACGAGACCCTCGCCCTGCTGGGCGAGGGTCATTACGTTGCTGACCGCAGCCTCGCCACCGCGATCTTCCTTGCCCTGAAGCTGAAGCGGCCGCTGTTCCTCGAAGGCGAAGCCGGCGTCGGCAAGACCGAAATCGCCAAGGTGCTGAGCCAGACGCTGGGCCGCGATCTCGTCCGCCTGCAATGTTACGAAGGCCTCGACGTGGCGGCCGCGGTCTATGAATGGAACTATGCCCGCCAGATGCTGGAGATCCGCCTCGCCGAAGCCGCCCATGAAGGCGACAAGGGCAAGATCGCGGCCGACATCTTCTCGGAACGCTTTCTCATCAAGCGCCCGCTGCTGCAGGCGCTGGAACCCAATCCCAAGGGACCGCCGGTCCTCCTCATCGATGAACTCGATCGCACCGACGAACCGTTCGAGGCCTTCCTCCTCGAGATCCTCTCCGACTTCCAGGTGACCATCCCCGAGATCGGCGTCATCAAGGCAGTGGAGCCGCCCCTCGTCGTCATCACCTCCAACCGCACGCGCGAGATCCACGACGCCATCAAGCGGCGCTGCTTCTATTACTGGGTCGACTATCCGAGTGCGGCGCGCGAGCTTGAAATCCTGCACATGAAGGTGCCGTCGGCGCCGCGCGATCTCGCCCAGGAAGTGGTGGCCTTCGTGCAGCGCCTGCGCGGCCGCGAACTGTTCAAGCTGCCTGGTGTCGCCGAGACGATCGACTGGGCGGACGCGCTCCTCCAGCTCAACCAGACCTCGCTCTCGCCCGAGGTGATCGACAACAGCCTGGGCGCCCTCCTCAAATATCAGGACGACATCCAGAAGATCCGCGGCAGCGAAGCGGCCAAGATCCTGGAAGAGATCAAGCTCGAGGTGCAGACCGCCCGCCTCCACGCCTCCCTGTCGGCGTGATGCCATGGGCGCCGATCAGCCCACCCAGGATCAGCCCCCCCAGGATCAGCCGAGCGAAGGCCGCCTGTTCGAGAACATCATGCATTTCGCCCGCGTGCTGCGCGGAGCGGGATTGCCGATCGGTCCGGGCCAGGTGCTGGATGCCCTGGCTGCCGTAAAAGCCGCCGGCATCGGCAGCCGGTCGGATTTCTACTGGACGCTGCACGCCGTCTTCGTCAATCGGCGCGACCAGCGCGAATTGTTCGACCAGGCATTCCACGTCTTCTGGCGCAACCCGCAACTCCTCAACAAGGTGCTGGGCCTGCTGCTGCCGCGCTTCAAGGGCGAGGAACCTGACCCGTCGCAGCCGGAACTGGCGCCGCGTATCGCCGATGCCCTGACCGGCGACCGCCCGCAACAGGCGCCCGATGCCAACGACCAGGAAGAAGTGACGCTCGATGCCAGCCTCACTTATTCCGAACGCGAGCTGCTGCAATCCAAGGATTTCGAGCGCATGACCGCGGCCGAGATCGTGGCGGCGAAGAAGCTCATCAAGAATTTCCGCCTGCCGATCATGGAAGTGCCGACCCGCCGCTACCGCCCCCATCCCGGCGGCCAGCGCGTCGATCTCCGCGCGACCCTCCGCGCCAGCCTGCGCAGCGCCGGCACCATTCCGTTGAAGTTCAAGAAGCAGAAGCGCCGCCATCCGCCTCTGGTCGTGCTGTGCGACATTTCCGGCTCGATGAGCCGCTATTCGCGCCTGTTCCTGCATTTCCTCCACGCCGTCACCAGCGACCGCGACCGCGTCCACACCTTCCTGTTCGGCACGCGACTCACCAACATCACCCGTGACCTGAAATCGCGCGACATCGACGTCTCCCTCGACCGGGTGGCAAAGCATGTCCAGGATTGGTCGGGCGGCACCCGCATCGGCCCCAGCCTTGACGAATTCAACAAGAAATGGGGCCGCCGCGTGCTGGGCCAGGGCGCCCTTGTCCTCCTCATCACCGACGGGCTCGACCGCGACGCCATCGAGCAGCTGGAGGTATCCATGGAACGGCTGCACAAATCCTGCCGCCGCCTGATCTGGCTCAATCCGCTCCTGCGCTTTGACGCCTACCAGCCGATCAGCCAGGGACCGCGCGTGATGATCCGTCACGTTGACGATTTCCGTGCCATCCATAATCTCGAGTCGATGCATAATCTGACCCAAGCCCTGGCCGCCCCGGGCAGTCACCGTTTGGAAATGAGGGCCGCAAGAACATGATGCAGGAAGAAGATCTGTTGCAGGTCGCAGCCGATTGGAAACGCGCCGGCCGCGAGGTGGCGCTCGCCACCGTCACCGCCACCTGGGGCTCCAGCCCGCGCCAGCCGGGCAGCCAATTGGTGGTCGATCAGGAAGGCCGCATGCTGGGCTCGATCTCCGGCGGCTGTGTCGAGGGCGCCGTGGTGCGTGAGGCGATCGAGGTCATGGCGGATGGCAAGCCGCGCCTGCTCGATTTCGGCGTCACCAACGAGCAGGCCTGGGAAGTGGGTCTCGCCTGCGGCGGCAAACTGCAGATCTTCGTCGAGCGCGTCGAATGAAACTCTCCCTCATCGACCAGCTGGCCGATCTTGCCGCCGCACGGCAGCCGGCGGCCCTGGTGACGCATCTGGCGACGGGTGCGCAGACCATCTTCACGCCCGAGACCGCCGATGACGCCGTGGCAGCTGCCATCGCCGACGATCGCAGCGGCGAGCTTGAGATCGACGGCCGCAGATGTTTCGTGCTGGTGCGCAACCCACCGGCGCGCATCATCGTCGTGGGCGCCGTGCACATCACCCAGGCCTTGGCGCCGATGGCGCAGCTGGCCGGCTACGAAGTGATCATCGTCGATCCGCGCGGCGCCTTTGCGACCGCCGAACGCTTCCCCGGCGTCACCCTTTCGCAGGATTGGCCCGACGAGGCGCTCGAAAAGCTGAAGCCCGACACACGCTCCGCCGTCATCACCCTCACCCATGATCCAAAGCTCGACGATCCGGCCTTGACCGTGGCTCTCCGCAGCCAGGCCTTCTATATCGGCGCGCTCGGCAGCAAGAAGACCCATGCCTCGCGCGTTGAGCGCCTGCGCGCGGCCGGTTTCGCCGACGCCGAGATCGCGCGCATCCACGGCCCGGCCGGCCTCGATATCGGCGCCAAATCGCCGGCCGAAATCGCCCTCTCGGTCCTCGCCCAACTCACCGCCGCGCGCCGCCAGAAGCCGACATCGCGATGATCTTCGCCGAATTGCCGCTGACCGAGTGCGACGGCGCCATTCTCGCCCACAGCCAGCGCGTCGGCGCCGACATGTTCCGGAAAGGCCGTGTCCTCACCGAAGCCGACATCGCCGCCTTGCGCATGGCCGGCCTTGCCCATGTCACCGTGGCCAAGCTCGAAGCCGATGACGTGGCCGAGAACGCCGCCGCCCAGCAACTGGCCGAGGCACTTGCCGCTGGAGATCCCCATCTCACCCTCGATCCGGCCTTCGCCGGCCGCGTCAACATCCATGCGGCCAGCGCCGGCGTGCTCGCCCTCGATGTGGCCGCAATCGACGCGCTCAACGCGCTTGATGAGGCGGTGACCCTGGCAACCTTGCCGCCCTTCGCCGCGATGGTGCCGGGGCAGATGGCCGCCACCATCAAGATCATCCCCTATGCCGTGCCGCGCGCCTTGCTCGACCGGGCGCTCGCCCGCATCCGCGCGGCATCCTGCCCGCTGCTGCGTCTCCATCCCTATCGCAAGCGGCGCATCGCCCTCATCCAGACCGAACTTCCCGGCTTGAAATCCAGCGTGCTGGAAAAGACCGAACGCGTCACCGGCGAACGCCTCGCCGCCATGGGCCAGGCAGCCCCCATCGCCACGCGCTGCGCCCATAACAGCGACGCCCTCGCCGCGGCAATCGCCGGTGCGCGCGCCGCGCAGGCCGAAATGATCCTCATCATCGGCGCCTCCGCCATCAGCGACCGCCGCGACGTGATCCCCGCCGCCATCACGCATGAGGGCGGCGCGGTCGATCATTTCGGCATGCCGGTCGATCCCGGCAACCTGCTGCTGCTCGCACATATCGATGGGAATACGGCCGCCTCATCAAGCCCCTCTCCGTCATCCCCGGGCTTGACCCGGGGATCAGCTTCCGCTGCCGAGCCGTCGCCCGCAGATCCCCGGGTCAAGCCCGGGTATGACGATTCTGGAAAGCGCATCATCCCCATCCTCGGTCTCCCCGGCTGCGCGCGCTCGATCAAGCTCAATGGCTGCGACTGGGTGCTGCAGCGCCTGCTGGCGGGGCTCGAGGTTGGCCCCACCGACATCCGCGCCTTGGGCGTCGGCGGTCTGCTGGCCGAAATCCCGAGCCGCCCGCTCCCGCGCGAGGCGCGCCCCTCAGCATCCGCCGCGCCGCAGATCGCCGCCATCGTGCTCGCAGCCGGCCGCTCCAGCCGCATGGGAAGCAACAAGCTGCTGCTCGATTTTGGCGGCAAGCCGATCGTGGCCCATGTTCTGGACACCGTCGCCAAGGCGGGCTTTGCCGAGATCGTCGTGGTGACCGGGCATCAGGCCGGCAAGGTCAGGGCCGCGCTGGCGCCCCATGCCGATATCAGGATCGTCGAGGCGCGTGATTATGCGGCCGGCATGGCGGCATCCTTGAAGACGGGCCTGAAGGCGCTCTCGCCCAGGATCGACGCCGCCATGGTGATCCTCGGCGACATGCCGCAGGTCTCAATCGACCTGCTCCACCGTCTCATCGCCGCCTACCAGCCGCTGGAGGGCCGCGCCATCGTGCTGCCGGTGGCCGATGGCAAGCGCGGCAATCCGGTGCTGTTCGACCGCCGCTTCTTTGCCGACATGGCCCAGCTCGACGGCGATGTCGGCGCCCGCCACATCATCGGCGGCAACAGCGAATTGGTAGCCGAGATTCCGGACGAGGCCGCGGAGATCTTCGTCGACGTCGACACGCCCGAAGCCTATCGCCAATTGCTGGCAGGCAACCCGACATGAGCACGGCCCTCTATCACGATGCCCTGGTGGCGAAGGCGCGCTCCGGCACCGGCAAGGGCCGCCTGCCCCACGCCACCGTGAGTGCCAGGCTCGACAACCCGCTCTGCGGCGACCGCGTGACGCTCGACCTCCATCTCATGGATGGCCGCATTGATGCCGTGGGGCATGAGGTGAAAGGCTGCCTGCTGTGCGAAGCGGCGGCGGCCAGCATCGCCGAACTCGCCTTGGGCCAGACACCGGACGAAGCCCGGGCGCTCGCCGACGGCATCACCGCCATGATGAAGGAAGGCGCCGCAGCCCCCCTGCCGGCGCTCGACATCTACACGCCGGTGCAGTCGGCAAAATCCCGCCGCGACTGTGTATTGCTGCCCTTCGGCGCGCTCACCAAGGCGTTGAGTGGATTGTGACGTTTCTCAAATCGTCATCCTCGGGTCAAGCCCGGGGATGACGATGGGGGACGGCAGGTTCTACTTAAGGCTCTTTCGCCAACCGCTCAGCCGCCGTCTCGATCCGCGCTTCGAGCTCGCGCATGAAGCTCTTGCGGTCGAGGCCCGGGGGAATCGGCGGCAGATATTCGATGGTGATGACACCAGCCTTCTTGACGAAGGCCTGCCGGCCCCAGAACAGGCCCGAATTCAGCGCGACCGGCACCACCGGCACACCCAGCTGCGCATAGAGCGCCGCGATCCCGGGCTGATAGGGCATGCGCGCACCGGGTGCGACGCGGGTTCCTTCCGGAAAGATCACGACCGGTCGCCCCTGGGCGAAGATCGCCTTGGCGTCGGCCACCATCTTCTTGAGGGCGCTGGCCTTGCCGCTGCGATCGATGGCGATCATGCCGACCCGCGCCAGGAACCAGCCGAACACCGGGATCATCAGCAGTTCTTTTTTCAGCACGAAGGCCGGATGGTTGAGCCGCCAGGAAAGATAGAGCGTCTCCCAGGCCGATTGATGCTTGGCGGCGACCAGCACGGGTCCCGCCGGCAGATTCTCCGACCCCACCTCGCGCATGGTGAGGCCGACGCAGACTTTCAGCAGCCACAGGCTGCCCGCGATCAAGAACTTGCCGGCGGCATGGATCGCCGGTGCCGGCGCCACCAGCAGCGGCAGGCAGACGATGTGCATGAAGGCCGACCACAGCAGATAGAGAATATTGAAGATGTGGGCGCGGAGCGTCGTCATGGCAGTTTCAGCCAATCAGGCCAGCTGAAGTCCGGCAATTCCATCTCCGGCAACGACCAATCGCCCGCTTCCTGAATCTGCCCGGTCCACAGCAGCAGATCCTGCAGCAGGCCGCGGCCCCAGGCGCCGACGAACTTGTGATACTCGCCGGCAATAAGGCCGAGCAGGCTCGGCTTCACGAACCACCAGCCGTCCTGCACTTCCCTGGGGAAGACCGGGTGCGGGATGACCGGGATGCCGGGCAGCGCACGATGGACTTCGAGCTGGCTGCGCTTCAGGTGATAATTGGCCGTCACCA
>NZ_CAMDRA010000039.1 GCF_945906275.1 Dongia mobilis | reverse complement strand
AGCAACAGCGCTAAGGCCATGAACAGGCAGCGAATTGGGCTCATGATGGCGGATCCTTTCTGAACATGGACCAGGGATATCGATGCTGACAGCGAGCCTGGGGGTTGCCAGCGCCGGCACCATTTTCCCTGATTAACAGGCCGGTTCCCGGGCGACCAATCTGCATCCGCCTTTCCTGACCATACTTTCGTATAGGGGCCTCTGCCAAAGGTGTGGGGGAGTAGCCGAAGGTCAGCCTTATGCACAATCGATTAAGAATGTGGAAAGGAGCAGAAATGCCGCCACGGAAGGTCCGGCCAGGACCGACGCCAACAGGAGGCAAGACAATCATGCTGCAGCAACCCCGCCAGACGGCTCTGGTGATTGAAGATGACGCCCTGATGCGTGACCTGGTCAGCGAAATCCTGCGGCGCGCAGGCTATCAGGTGCATGAGGCGGTCTACGGCCTCGACGGCATGGCGCAATTCACCGCGCTGGTTCCCGAACTGGTGGTCGCAGACGTGTTCATGCCGGGTCGCGACGGGATCGAGGTGCTGCGCGAATCCAAGCAGCGCAACCCGGCGACGGGCGTCGTGGTCATCTCTGGCGGTTCGCCGCTCATCCCGCGTATGGATTTTCTCGAAGTGGCGAGCAAGCTCGGCGCCGACGCGGTGGTGGCAAAGCCCTTCTCGCCGGCGGATCTGCTGGCGGCGGTCACACCTTCGAATTGGGACAAGGGTGGCAAGATCTGCCCGCTCAACCGTGCGACCGCTAACGTCGCGTGACCTTGCGCTTGTCCGAGACATCTGTTTGCGACGCAAGTGTATTGCGAGACTGACAGTCAAACAGACACTGCTATATCCACCTGATCCGGCTTCGGCCTGACCTCGCATCTTCCGGCAGCGGCGCGGTGCCGTGGGTAAGGCGCAAAATTTCATACCGTTCGGCCTGCAAACAGGCTAGCTTGCGAAAGTCCTGAAGACCCGAATGGAAAGACAGCCCCATGGCCCTGCGTCATATCGAGCGGCACCGCACCGCGCATATCGGCTGGCTGCGAGCCTCGGTCCTTGGTGCCAATGACGGCATCGTGTCGACCGCCAGCTTGGTCCTCGGCGTGGCAGCGGCCGATGGTAGTCAGAGCAGCGTGCTCATTGCCGGAATAGCCGGACTTGTGGCGGGCGCCATGTCGATGGCGGCCGGCGAATATGTCTCGGTGCATTCCCAGGCCGATACCGAGGCTGCCGATCTCGCCCGCGAGCGCGCCGAGTTGAAGGCGGATGACAGTGGCGAACACCGCGAACTGACCGAGATCTATGTGGCGCGGGGCCTCGATCCCGCACTTGCCCGGGAAGTTGCCAACCAGCTGATGAAGCATGATGCGCTGGGCGCCCATGCCAGCGATGAGCTCGGCATTTCCAAGGAACTGCAGGCGCGGCCGATCCAGGCGGCGCTGGCCTCGGCAGCGAGCTTCGCGGTGGGTGCCGTGTTGCCGCTGATCGTTGCCGTTCTCATTGCCGGCAGCGCCCTGATCCTTGCCGTTGCCGGCACGTCTCTGCTGTTCCTGGCGACCCTTGGGGCGGTGGCGGCACGTGTGGGTGGGGCCGCCTTGTGGCCCAGCATCCTGCGCGTCACCTTCTGGGGTGCGCTGGCGATGGCCATCACGGCGGGCGTTGGCGCCCTGTTCGGGACAGTGGTTTAGATTGCGGTTCTGGCTGTCGGCTATTGCGGCGGCGTAAACTTGATCTTGGGGACCCGGTTGGCCGCGAAGAGGACGCAGGTATAGCCGGGATTTTTGGCCTCGCAGCTGGCGATGGCGCGTGCCGGATATTCATTCACTTTGGTGCAGAGGGCGGCCATGCAGACCCAGCTTGATCCGCCCTTGCCATCGCTGGCGGTGGCGAACGCCCCCTGCCCGGTGGTGCCGATCGTCTCCAGATACCTTTGATAGGCCGCCCAGGTATTGTCCCCGATCCGGACCGGCTCGCCCTGCCGCAAAGCGGTGGCGGTGGTCGGCAGGCGGAACTCCATGCAGGCGGTGAGCAGCAGGCAGGAGGCTGCCAGGAAGACCCAGAGACGCATCAAGTTCCCCCGTTCGGTTTGTCGTGACCGGGAGAGGTTTAGCGCGCCCAGCCGACTTGGGCTAGGGGGAGCCCGCCTGGCGTCACTTGAAGCCCGCTAGCTTCATGCCGTCTTCCCAATGCCGTCGATCAGGCGGGTTCCGCCCATGGCAACACCGCATTTAAGCCGGGTGATAGATGGTTCGGAGGGATCGCCACACGAGAGTGTATCGGGCGTGACCGGATGAGTCTCCGGCCGCGCCCGGTAATCTTAGTTACCGTCGAACGTGTAGGCGGTCTTCACCGTCGTGTAGAACTCGGCGGCATAGCGGCCCTGTTCGCGCGGGCCGTAGCTGGAACCTTTGCGGCCGCCGAACGGCACGTGATAATCGACGCCGGCGGTCGGCAAATTGACCATCACCATGCCCGCTTCCACATTGCGCTTGAAGTGATTGGCATGCTTCAGCGAACCGGTGCAGATGCCGGCCGAGAGGCCGAACTCAGTGTCGTTGGCGCTGGCCAAGGCCGCGTCGTAATCCTTCACGCGCGTGACCGTCGCCACGGGCCCGAAGATCTCCTCGCGCGAGATCCTCATGTTGCTGGTGACTTCGGTGAACAAAGCCGGAGCCAGGTAGAAGCCGGGGGTTTCGCGGTTGAGTAGCTCGCCGCCCGCCACCAGCTTGGCGCCTTCCTTCTGGCCGATGCCGATGTAATCAAGATCCTGGTCGAGCTGCGACTGGTCGACCACCGGGCCGATATGGACGCCGTCTTTCAAGGCATCGCCGATGATCAGGCCCTTCATGCGCTCGGTCATGGCGGTGACGAACTTGTCGTGGATGCCCTCGGTGAGGATGAGGCGCGAGGAGGCCGTGCAGCGCTGGCCCGTGGAGAAGAAGGCACCGTTGACGGCGCATTCGACGGCGACCTTGAGATCGGCGTCGTCGAGCACCACCATCGGATTCTTGCCGCCCATCTCCAGCTGGATCTTCTTCATCGGATTGGTGGAGACGCAGGTGGCGGCGATCTTGCGGCCGGTGCCGACAGAACCCGTGAAAGAGATGGCGTTCACATCCTTGTGCTTCAGCATGGCTTCACCGACCACCGAGCCGCGGCCCATGACCAGGTTGAAGACACCGGCCGGAAGCCCCGCGCGCGAGATGATCTCGGACAAGGCATGGGCGCTGGCCGGCACGAGGTCCGCCGGCTTGAACACCACGCAATTGCCATAGGCCAGCGCCGAGGCGATCTTCCAGGCGGGAATGGCGATCGGGAAATTCCACGGCGTGATGAGGCCGATGACGCCCAAGGGTTCGCGGGTAATCTCGACATCGACGCCGGGACGGATCGAACCCAGCTTCTCGCCCGCCTGGCGCAGGCATTCGCCGGCGAAGAACAGGAAAATCTGCCCGGCGCGCATGGTTTCGCCGATGCCTTCCGCCAAGGTCTTGCCTTCTTCGCGCGAGAGCAGGCGGCCGATCTCGTCCTTGCGGGCGATGATCTCGTCGCCGATCTTCTTCAGAATGTCATGGCGCTGTTGCACCGTCGACCGACTCCAGGCCGGGAAGGCGGCCTTGGCGGCGGCGATGGCGGTCTCGGCTTCGGCGGCACCCGCCTGCGGAAATTCGCCGATCACGTCGCCGGTGTTGGACGGATTGATGTCTTTCGACGCATTAGCCCCCTTGCTCCAGGCGCCGGCGATGAAGTTCTGGGCTTGAATCATGATGGAGCGTCTCCTGGACTGTCTGGGGATGATGTTGCGGGCCGATACAAAAGGCGGGGCCACGCGAGGGAGCCAACTTAAACAAGATGCGCGGTAATCACAACTATTCCATGGCGCGGGATCTGTGACGACCTGTCACGCCCGAATAACCGGCAAGTCAGTGGGGTTTGCAGGCACCGGCAGGCTTTAGGAGAGCGGCCAGAAATAGAGGAGCTCGGGCACCGAGACGAGGATGACGATGAGCGAAAGCGGGCCGCCGAGGCGCGCATAATCGCCGAAGCGATAGCCGCCCGGCCCCATCACCAGCGTGTTGCATTGGTGCCCGATGGGGGTGAGGAAATCGCAGCCCGCACCGATCGCCACCGCCATCAGGAAGGCATCCGGCTTGTACCCCAAGGCGGTCGAGAAGCTCGCGGCAATGGGCGCCATGATCAGCACGGTGGCGGCATTGTTGAGGAACGGCGTCACCGCCATGGCGGCGGCGAGGATCAGGGCCAGCGCCCCATAAGGCGGCATGCCGGTGGCGGCGGCCGAGAGCCAGCCGGCGACGAGGTCGGTGGCGCCTGTGCTGTGCAGCGCCTCGCTCACCGGGATGAGCGCTGCCAGCATGAGCACGATCGGCCATTCGACAATCTGGTAGACTTGGCGCAAGGCGATGGCGCCGGTCGGCACCGCGGCACCGAAAAAGGCGATGGCCACGGGTACCACGCCGAAGGCGGTGAGTCCCATCGCCGCCACCAGGATGAGGACCGGCAGCAGGGCCGCCCGTGGCCGCCCCAGGAACAATTCACGCTCGGCCAAGGGCAGGCAGTTGAGGGCGCGGAGCTTTTCCGGCAGCCCGGCAAAATTTCCCTGCAGCACGACGACATCGCCCATCTGCAATTCGATGGTACCGAGGCGCTCGGTCAGGCGCTCGCCGGTGCGGCTCACCGCCAGCAGATTGACGCCGAAGCGTTCGAACAGGTCGGAGCCCTGCGCCGACAAGCCGATCAATTGCGAGTTCAAGCCGATCACCGCCTTGATGCTGCGGATCTCGGCCTGGGGTTCCGGGGCGTCCGGCGTGCGATGGCCGGATTCCAGTTTCAGCTTGCCGCGTGAGACGATGCGCTCCAGCGCGTCCTGGTAGCCTTCCAGGATGACGGTGTGGCCGATCTTGAGGATGGCGTCGGGCAGCGGCACGATGCGCCTGTCGTCCTCCTCCAGCAGCGCCGTCACCTTGGCCTCGCCATCGGCCAGGGCCTGCAATTGCGAGATGGTCTTGCCGACCATGGGTGAACCGCCGGTGATGAGGGCCTCGGTCACATAGTTCTTGATCATGACCGCTTCGTCGAGCGAGGCGGTGGCGCGCTGGCGTTCCGGCAGCAGGCGATGGCCGATCATCAGGAAGGCGACACCGGCCACAGCGAGGATCGCCCCCACCGGCGTGAAATCGAACATCGAGAAGGCTTGGCCGGTCAGCTGGCCGCGCACCTCCGAGACGATGATGTTGGGCGAGGTGCCGATCTGGGTCATGAGGCCGCCCAGCAAGGCGCCGAACGACATCGGCATCAGGAAGCGCGAGGGCGAGACCCCGGAGCGGCGCGCCATCTGGAACGCGACCGGGATCATGATGGCCAGCGCGCCGATATTCTTGATGAAGGCGGAGAGCACCGTCACGGCCACGACCAGCACCAGCATCTGCAGTTGCACCGAATGACCGCTGGGCAGGATTCGCTTGATGAGTGCTTCGAGGATGCCGGTCTGGGCGATGGCGCTGCTCACCACCAGAGCCGCGGCCACGATCAGCACGATATCGCTGCTGAACCCCTTGAACGCCGCATCCGGCTTGACGATGCCGACACCGACCGCCACCAGGAGCGCCAGACATGCGGTCAGGTCATAGCGCGGACGGCCCCACAAAAACAGCGCCATCATCGCGGCGATGATAGCAAAGGCAAGGCCCTGGTCGATGGTCATGATCCGCTTTCTCCACGCTAACCCCGCGGCCCAAACCGCAGGCACCGCATTTGGTTCCCGCCCAGCCTCCACACCGGCATCCATCGGGGGGCCTGGAAATGACAGCAAAAGCCTACGCAGGCGGCAAGAAAACGGTCTAGACTGCGGTGTTGCCGGCTGAGTCGGGCCGGCCAACCTCAGATCGTCGGGACAGGCTGCCTTTTCGCATCATGCCCAAATCACTGTTCGCCTTCATCTGGCAGGTCAGCGGCCGCAAGCAGATCCTGCTGTGCAGCCTCACCATCATCGTCTCGCTGCTCACCACGGTGCCGCTGGAACTGCAGCGACGCATCGTTGATGAGGCGATCCATACCGGCGCGGTCAGCTATCTCCTCCTGCTGAGCGGCATCTATCTTGTCGTGCTGCTGCTGCAGGGGGGCCTCAAATACAGCCTTAATGTCTATCGTGGCGGTATGGTCGAGGAGGTGTCGCGGTTGCTGCGCCAGATCATCTTCGATGGTACGCAAAGGCCGCCCGCACCCGGCAAGGTCAAGAAGGGCGCTGTCGTCTCGATGGTCGCGGCCGAGACCGAGGATCTCGCCGGCTTCGTCGGCGACAGCATCTCGTTTCCGCTGCTGCAGGCAGGGACGGCGCTCTCGGCTCTCGGCTATCTGATCTGGGTCGAGCCGCGGATCGCGATCTTCGCCGCGGCGCTCTACATGCCGCAGATGCTGGTGGTGCCGCTGGGGCAGCGGCGCATCAACCGCTGGGGCAATATCCATGCGCGGTTGCTGCGCAAGATGGGCGACGCCATCGTCGGCTCCGAAGTCGACCGCCGTGGCCGGCCCAGGTTCGAACGGCGCTTCAAGCGCCTGGTCAGCGGCGCCTTCCGCACCAGGATCAGCATCTACCGGGTGAAGTACTTTCTCACCTTCTTCGGCAATTTCCTGGATGCGCTGGCGCCGCTCATCGTGCTGTCGGTCGGCGGCTGGCTGGTGATCAAGGGCGAGGTCGAGGTGAGTACCCTGGTCGTGTTCATCACCGGCTTCCAGAAAGTGGCCGATCCCTGGGACCAGTTGCTGACCTTCTATCGCACCGCCTCGAACGCGGCGGTGAAATACCATCTCATCGCCGACGCCCTGCCGGATGATGCGATCATCAGGCGTCCAGGCGACCGGTCAGACGCAGGCCATCCCGCAGATTGAGCGACATCAGCGCAAGGTTGGTGGCGCCCGCCAGCAGTTCGACCGCCTGCACGCCATAGAAGAGGGTGCCGAACTCAGCCCGCCCGGCCAAGGTGGCGAGGTAGAGGGCGCAAGGCACCAGGATGAGGATACCGTTGCCGGCGATGAATTTCATGCGTCGCTGCTTGGCGCGGATGCGCGGATCGTCGCTGCCGCCGGCCAGCTTGAATCCCCCGAGCCTGAAACCGCTGGCGCCGGTCAGCGCCAGGGCCGGCACCAGGACCAGCAGGCCCCAGGGAATGCTCGTCTTCACGGCGACGATATCGACCAGCGTGCCGAACGCTTCCGACCAGATTGTCGCCAGCCAGAACAAAAGGATGGTCAGCATGGCAAGGAGGCCCGCCAGGGGATGGAGGCGCTTCAGCATGTTGGTCAAGCCTTCCCGGTGGAATCCTCATGGGTGGAATTCTCGAGCCGCTGGCGCAAGGCGCGCAGCACCTTGAGTGCCTTCGCAAGGTCCTGGCCGGCGAGGCCGGTGCCAAGCCGGTCGGCCCAGGGCCCCTGCCGCTTCATGGCGGCCGCATAGACGCTCTTGCCGTGCGGTGTCAGCAGCACCAGCTGCGCGCGGGCGTGATGCGGGTTGGGGGCAAGACGCAGCAACCCGTCTTCGATCATCTCGCGCACCAGGCGCTGCACGCCTTGCCGGCTCAGTCCCATGTTGCGCGCGATGTGAGCGACCGGCAGGGCGACCGGCGACAAGGCGATGGCGCCCAGCACCTGCCAGCGCGCGCTGGTGAGGCCGATATCGGCGACCAGCGCGTCGCCGGCTTGCAGCAGGCGCCCGTTGAAGCGGAAGGTCTCCAGCATCAACTCGGTCACGGTGTCTCGATTGTTCATGGCAATAATGCACCATATTGACAGCATATTGTCAATATGGCGAGAGCGCCGGCGGCGGTCGGCGGTCGGCGGTCGGCGGTCGGCAGGCGGCCGGCGGGGCTGCGCTAAGCCGCGCTGCGCTGGCGCAGCAGGCCGTCCCGGATGAAGCGGGCGAATTCCAATGTGGCGGGGCTGTTGTTGGCAGACGCCAGATGGAGGTTGATGGCGAAGCTTGGCAGTTCCGGCAAAGCGGCGCCCGGTGCCAGGATGTCGAGATCGGCCGGCACGGTCGAGGCGAGCCAGGCGGTGATGGCCAGATCGGTGCGCACGGTGGCGCGCGTCGCCGCGATATTGCCGTTCTCGAACAGGGTCCGCCAGGCGATGCCCTGTGCATCAAGCGCCTTGAGCACCAGGGGACGGAAGGCGCAGGTATCGGTCACCATCGAGACCGGCAAGGGCCGCTTCTCATGCGCCACCCCGGCGCGAGCGCCGACCCAGACCAGCTTTTCGATGGTGAGGCATTCGCCCTTGGTGGGGCCGAGCGGCTCTTCGATCACGGCAAGGTCGATATCGCCTTTGCCCAGGGCGATGGCAAGGTCGGGCGAGGAGGCACAGACCAACGAGACATCGACCTGCGGCCAGGCCTCGGTATAGGCCTTCAGGACAGGTGAGAGGATCGTGCCCACCAGATCATAGGGGACACCCAGCCGCACACGGCCGGTGACGGTGCGTTCCGTCATCTCGGCCCAGATCTCGTCATTGAGGCCGAGCAGGCGCTTGGCCTTGCCGAACAGGCGCTCGCCATCGGCGGTAAGGCGCAGATTGCGGCGGTCGCGGGCAAAAAGCTGGCAGCCCAGCACCTCCTCCAGCCGTTTCACCTGCTGGCTGACGGCGCCCTGAGTCAAATTGAGCGCATTGGCCGCCGCGGTCATGCTGGCGCTTTCGGCGACGGCGACGAAGGTGCGGATCAGGCTGGTATCGAGGTTCTGGGGCATGATGATCATTACGTTATATAATGTAACACTATCACAATATTTCATTTACTGATGAATAGCCAGAACCTAGCCTGCGGCCCTGTCTTGGAAAGGCCGCGTCATGACCTTGGAATCGCTTTTTCCCATCATCCTTTTTGCGGTGGTGGCCACCAGCACCCCAGGCGCTGCCACGACGCTCGCCACCGCATCTGGCGCCAGCTTCGGCTTCAGGCGTTCGGTACCGCTGCTGGTGGGCGTTGGAATCGGCCTCTTCACGCTGGCGGCGGCTTCGGCGAGCGGGCTGGCCGGCCTGCTCCTGGCAGCGCCTTTCCTGCATCTCTTCCTCAAGATCGTGGGATCGGCCTATCTGCTGTGGCTGGCCATCCAGATCGGCCGCAAGGGTCGCCCACGCCCGGCGACGGATCTGGCGGCGCCGACCAGCCTCGTCGGCGGCGCCTGCCTGCAATGGGTCAACCCGAAGGCCTGGGCGATGACCTTGGGGGCGGCTGCCTCCTTCGCCACCCTCGCCAGCGGCCCGGGACAATTGGCGCTGCTGCTGGGCACGGCGTTCGGCCTCACCGGCATCCTGTCGATGGTACTCTGGTGCTCGGCCGGACTGATGCTGGCAAGGTTGCTGCAGAGCGACCGGCAATGGCGCCTGCTCAACATCAGCCTCGCTTTGCTGCTCGCAAGTTCCATCGTGCCGATGTGGCAGGCATGAGCGGCTTTCCCGCCACCATCGACCTGCTGGCAGCGGCGGATGCGCTCACCGATTATTGGTCACCCAGGATCGTGGCGCAGGTTAACGACCAGTATATCAAGGTGGCCAGATTGCGCGGCAGCTTTGTCTGGCATGCCCACGAGGATGAGGACGAACTGTTCTACGTGCTGCGCGGCCATTTGCGCATCGCGTATCAGGACCGGCCGGCGGTCGAACTGTCAGAGGGCTCGATCCACGTCGTGCCGCGCGGCGTCCAGCACAATCCCGTGGCGGCGGAGGAATGCTGGATCGTGCTGATCGAGCCTGTCACCACCCGGCATACCGGCGCCACGGAATCGCCCCTCAGCAAGACGATCGCGCAGCAATTGATGCGCTAGTCCGGGACGCTCTGCGCGCTCCGGCCCAGCTCAGCAACGCCTGCACCCAGCGATGCCGCCGCCGTGGCGGCGTCACGAGGTGGCTCGGATCCTCCGCCAGGGCAAGGTCGCCGGCTTCGGTCCGCGTCAGGCCGATGTCACGCAGCAGGCGTTCCTCATGGACCCGCTGGTCGGCATGTGGCACATGGATGAAAAACAGCGAATTGAAATCGTTCTGCATCTTGGCACCTCATAGTTTTTCTTAATCGCCGATCCTTGGATGGGCTTTCCAAAATCAGCAGATAGTGGCTATATTGCCGGTACTACGGTCGAAGTCAGCTTAGAAGCCGTACCAAGTGAATTAAGCTCAGCTTAACAGGAACAGAATGGCCGAGAGGATGCCGATGCTGCCCGCCTTGCGCGCCTTCGAGGCGGTGGCAAGGCTGGGCAGCGTGCGGGCGGCGGCTTCCGAACTCCATGTGACGCCGGCAGCCGTCAGCCAGCAGGTGAAGGCGATGGAAGCCGATCTTGGCGTGCAGCTCATCAGGCGGCGGGGCAATGCGCTCGAACTGACCGAAGCGGCGAGAGCCGGCAGCGATACGCTCAGCGCCGGCTTCCGCCTGCTGGTCGAGGCCGTGCGCCAGTTCCGCGATCACCGCATGAGCCCGCAGATCCGCCTCAGCGTCGACCCCACCCTGGCCGCGAGCTGGCTCATTGCCCGGCTGCCGCGCTAGCGCGCTCTTCCCGGCAGCGTCGACCTGCTGCTCGATGCCAGTCGCCGCTATGCCGATTTTGCCCGCGACCAGGTCGATGCCGCGATCCGTTTCGGCATCGGCCGCTTTCCGGGGCTGGATGCGCATTTCATGCTGGCTGAGGAACTGTTCCCGGTCTGCAGCCCGAAACTGCTGCGCGGGCCTCACCCGCTGAAAGTGCCTGGCGACCTCCGGCACCATACCTTGCTGCATAATGACTGGTCGTCGCGCGAGGGGAATTGGCCGACCTGGCAGGATTGGCTCAGCCAAGCCGGCGCAAAGGACGTCGATGCCAAGGGCGGTCTCCACTTCAACGACGGGCTGGTGGTGCTTGAAGCGGCGCTGGGCGGGCAGGGGGTCTATCTTGCCAACACCACGGCGGTGCAGGATCTCATCACTGCGAAGAAGCTGGTGGCGCCATTTGCGGTCCGGGTCAAAAGTGATCTCGGCTATTATTTCGTCTGCCCGGCACATGCCGCCCGCCGGCGCGAAATCCTGATCCTGCGCGACTGGCTGCTGGCGGAAGCGGCGGCCGACAGGCAAGCTCGCGACAACAAGGGAAGAACGACATGAACGAGCCAGCGACGGTCGAAACAATCATCGTGCCGCGCACCCGCGACATCGGTGACTTCTCGGTCATGCGCGTGCTGCCCGCGGCGGCGCGGCGCATGGTGGGCCCGTTCGTGTTTCTCGACCAGTTCGGTCCGGTGACCCTGGCGGCGGGCAAGGGCATGGATGTCCGGCCGCATCCCCATATCGGCCTCTCCACCGTCACCTATCTGCTCGATGGGTCGATCGTGCATCGCGACAGTCTCGGCTTCGAGCAGTCGATCGAGCCCCGCGACGTCAACTGGATGACGGCCGGGCGCGGCATCGTGCATTCGGAACGCTCGGACGCCGATTTGAGGAAGCGGCAGCAATCGCTTTACGGTCTGCAATCCTGGGTCGCCCTGCCGCGGCGTGACGAAGAGGCTGATCCCGCCTTCCTGCATTATCCCGGTGCAGTCTTGCCGGTGATGGCCGCGGAGGGGGTCGGGCTCAGGGTGATCGCCGGGACCGTGCACGGCCTCACCTCGCCGGTCGCAACCCATTCGGAACTTTTCTATGGCGATGTCATCCTGCAGCCCCGCGCTCGGTTTGTGCTGGAAGCGGCCTATGACGAGCGCGCTGCCTATCTGATCGAGGGCGTTGTCGAGATCGACGGCGTGGCGTTCGACGCCGGGCGCCTGCTGGCCTTTGGCGCCGGCGAGATCATGCTCACGGCCGTGACGCCAGCGCGCTTCGTCGTGCTGGGCGGCGAACCGATGGATGGTCCCCGGCATGTCTGGTGGAATTTTGTCTCATCGCGGCCGGAGCGGATCGAGCAGGCCAAAGAGGATTGGCGCCGCGACCAGTTCGGCGTCAGAATTCCGGGCGAGCACGAGTTCATTCCCCTGCCGGATTAGAGATGGCGGAACAGGGGACGGTCGAAATAGGGAACGGCCGGAATAGGGGACGTACAGGGGTTTCATGCAGCAGCTGGTCCAGTTCGATGCCGACGATCCGGAGGGGCTTGCGCGTGGCATGGCGGCGCTCGACATGCATTCACCTCTGGTTTGCGCGGGCTTTCGCTATTGGAACAGCCGGCGGCGGGGCCGGCCTGTGCCGGCTCGCGCCGATCTAGATCCGCTCATCGACGTTCCAAAACTGGTGCCCAATGTCGTGCTGTTCGATGTGCGGCACGAGCCGCTCGATTTTCGCTGGCGCCTGGTCGGCAGCAGGGTGCGGCAGAACTTCTGGCATGACTATACCGGGCAATGGTTCTCGCAAGACCCGAACTACAACAATCGCGAAAGTTCGGTCTGGCGGTCCCTGGAACTCGTTGATCGGAATCAGCAGCCGGTTCTGCTGCGCCCCGTTTATGTCGGTCCCCACGACGATTTCATGTATGTCGAGAACATCCTTCTGCCGCTGGGCGTGAACCGGGAAGGCTGGGGCATGCAGATGATCCTCATCGACTTCATCCGGAAGAAGTCCTTGTAGCGCAGCGACTTTTGTGCGGCACCGCCGATGCTGCTGTGCAGCACCGGGTGGATGCCCTGCAAATACAGCGGAATCGACCGTGCGCCCTGTCCATCGCTCGAAAGAGGATTGGCACCGCAGCCATTTCGGCGGCACAATTCCGGGCGGGGGCGTTCGTCAGGATCTTCATGCAGCAGGTTCAATTCGACGCCGATGATGCGGATGGCCTGGCGCGCGGCATGGCGGAGCTCAAGATGAGTTCACCGCTGATTGTCGCTGGCTATCGCTACTGGAACAGTCGCCGGGCTGGCCGCAGCATGCCGCTGCGCAGCGATCTCGATCCGATCATCGATATTCCGACCCTGGTCCCCCATATCATCCTGTTCGATGTCCGCCGCGAGCCGCTCGATTTCCGCTTCCGCCTGGTCGGCAGCAATGTGCGGCAGAATCTGTCGCGCGACTATGCCGGCCACTGGTTTTCGGAATTTCCCAATTACGATGCCAGCAGCTCGATCTGGCCACGGCACAAGCTGCTCGACGAAACCGGCCAGCCGATGCTGCAGCGGCCCAATTATGTCGGCCCGCACAATGATTTTATCTATGTCGAGAATATCCTGCTGCCGCTGGGCGTGGAAGAGCCGGGCTGGGGCATGCAGCTGATGTTCATAGATTTCATCCGCAAGCCGTCGCCCTGAGGGGCAAATCGGCTGGTCTGGCGGGCGCATCTTCCTTGGCGGGATTTCTCCTGCTAAGAGGAAGACAACGCGCAACTCAGTGAAAGCAAGCCATCCATGATCAAACTCGACGGTCCCTCGCATCCGCCCCTGGCCGGCGGCAAGCCTGAGCAACTGGTGGTCTTCCTGCATGGCTATGGCTCGAATGGCGAGGACCTCATCAGCCTTGCCCCCTATCTGGGGCCGGCCTTGCCCGAGGCGGAGTTCCTCTCGCCCAACGCACCCTTTCCCTGCGAGGCTAATCCGTTCGGCGGCTATCAATGGTTCGGCCTTGAGGAGCGCAACGACGAGACGCGGCTCCAGGGTGCCCGCGAAGCAGCACCCATTCTCGATGCCTATCTCGATGAACAGCTGGCGGCGCGCGGCCTCACCGAGGCGCAACTGGCCCTCATCGGCTTCAGCCAGGGCACCATGATGGCGCTCCATGTCGGCCTCCGCCGGGCCACCCCTGCAGCGGCCATCATCGGCTATTCCGGCATGCTGGTGGCGCCCGACCTGCTCGCTGGCGAGATCCGGGCGAAGCCCCCGGTGCTGCTGGTTCATGGCATGGCAGACCAGGTGCTGCCCTTCGCCGCCATGGCGGAGGCCGAGGAAGCGTTGAAGGCCGCCGGCGTGCGCGTGGTTGCCGAAGGCCGCCCGGGCCTGCCGCATTCCATTGACCAGCGCGGCCTGGAACTGGGCGCCTCGATGCTGCATCAGCTGATGTGCACCCACCATGATCATGGCCATCATCATCCCTGAGGGGCCGGTACATCCAGCCCCCACACTGGGGAATGACAACATCGTGAAAGATTGCCGGGAGCGACCCGCTACATCTTGAGTTTTCCTCCCGCCCCGGCTATTCCTAACACGTTGGGTTGCGGTCATCCGCAGATCAGCGGATGAGATGGCGGCCCCCGAGAGGAGTCTTGGGAAGTGCGGGAGATGGCATGATGATGGCCTCACCTGAGGCATGTCCGGCCCTGGTCCTCAACGCCGATTTCCGGCCGTTGAGCTACTTCCCCTTGTCCCTGTGGCCCTGGCAGGAAGCCGTCAAGGCGGTGTTCCTGGACCGCGTCAACATCCTCAGCGAATACGATGAAATGGTGCACAGTCCGAGCCTGGCCATGCGGCTGCCCTCGGTCATCTCGCTGAAGGAATATGTGCCCCAGGAACGGCGTCCCGCCTTCACGCGGTTCAACGTGTTCCTGCGCGACCGGTTCCGCTGCCAGTATTGCGGCCGGCATTCGGCAGCGCACGACCTCACCTTCGATCACGTCGTGCCGCGCGCCCGCGGTGGCCGGACCTCCTGGCAGAATGTCGTCGCGGCCTGCCAATCCTGCAATCTGCGCAAGGGAAGCAAGCTGCCGCATCAGGTCGGCATGTTCCCCAAGAGGCGACCGTTGCAACCAACGACCTTCGAGCTTCAGGAAAACGGCCGTGCCTTCCCGCCAAACTATCTCCACCGGAGTTGGCGGGATTTTCTTTACTGGGACAGCGAACTCGAAACGGGCTGATTGTCCCCGGACAATTCGGGCAAATGTGGGCAATGGGCCACGCATGGCTGGCGTGCGTTCCACCGCTGTTGTCAGCGCCAGGGACCTCCCCTAAGCATGGGGCACACAAGCGCCGGGGTCCAATCTCCATGTTCGATTTCCTGCTGAAGCGGCTGCTGCCGTTGCTCATCGGCTTTGTCATCTGGGGCCTCGCCGTGGCGCTGCAGGTGCGCGCCGATCTCGGCCTTTCGCCCTGGGACGTGTTCCACCAGGGCCTCGGCAACCATCTTGGCATCGGCATCGGCTGGGCCGGTGTCGTCACCAGCGTCGGCGTCCTGCTGCTGTGGATCCCCTTGAAGATGAAGCCCGGCATCGGCACGGTATTGAACGCCCTGGTGATCGGTCCCTCGGCGGAATTCTTTCTCTCCGTCATGGACGCCCCCGACAACATCGTCATCCGCTGGAGCTACATGCTGGGCGGCATCCTCCTGATGGCGGTCGGCAGCGCGCTCTATCTGCCGGCGCGCCTCGGCACCGGCCCCCGTGACGGGGTGATGGTGGGGCTCAACAAGAAATTCGAATTCTCGATCCGCCTCTCGCGCACCATCGTCGAGGTGATGGCACTGGTCGTCGGCTATCTGCTGGGCGGCACGGTGGGCCTTGGCACCATCATCATCGCGATTGGCCTCGGCCCCACGGTGCAGGCCTGCCTGCAGGCCCGCCGCTGGCTCGTGGAACGCGTGACCGGCGTGCCGCAGAGCGTGCTTTAGCTTACGCGCCAAGCTCTTTGTAGAACACCACCGTGTCGTGGAAGCTGCCGTCGGCGTTCTTGGCGTAGCGCGGGATGATGCCCACCTCGACATAGCCCAAATTGCGATAGAGCGCCTCGCCATCGTCGCCGCGACGGGTGTCGAGGGTGAGGAGGGTGCGGCCGAGCGATTTCGCCTCCGCTTCCGCCGCCAGCATCAGCGCGCGGCCGATCCCCTTGCGGCGCGCCTTGGTGTGCACCAGCAGCTTGGCGATCTCGGCGCGGTGCGGCTGGTTGGGCATGGCGGCGGGAATCAACTGCACGCTGCCCTGGATGCGGCCGGCGGCGTCGCGCGCCACCAGGATGCTGCGATGGCTAAGATCGGACAGGGCCTTGTCCCAGAAGGCACCGGCCTCGCCCTCGGTCATCGGTGGCAAAAAGCTGATCGCGGCCCCCGCCTCGACCACATCCATCAACAATTCGATGAGGGCGAAACGGTCCTTGGTGGCGAATTTCGGGGTCAGGGCTTCGATCCGGGGCATGGCGGCTCTCTTGGCGTTTTGCAGCTGCCAATCTGCGCAGTTCGATGCCGGAATGCAATCGCCGACGGCGCGACCAATGGCTGCAGCAGGCGGCCCTTGCTTAACGCACCATGTCCCAGCGCCCCATGCCCTAGCGCCCCATGCCCTAGCGCCCCATGCCCTAGCGCATCGTGCTGAGGGGCGTGGTGGCGAGCGAGGCGAAGGCCGCCGCGGTCACCAGTTCGTTGACGGTCGCACCCGTCTGCACGATCTGCACCGGCTTCGATAGCCCGACCAGCACCGGGCCGAATGACGTGCCGCCCAGTTCCTGCATCAGCTTGGCGGCGATGTTGGCGGAATGCAGTGCCGGCATGATGAGGATATTGGCCGGGCCGGAGAGGCGGCAGAAGGGATAGAGCTCCTTCATCAGGCCGTAATTCAGCGCCACATTGGCCTGCATCTCGCCGTCATATTCGAAATCGACGCGGCGCTGGTCGAGCACCAGGACGGCCTCGCGGATGCGTACCGCCTTCTCGCGCGGCGGGTTGCCGAAATTGGAGAAGGAGAGGAGGGCGATGCGCGGCTCATGGCCCAGCTGCCTGGCGATGGCCGCCGTCTGCACGGCGAAATCGGCGAGCTGCTCGGCGCTCGGCAGTTCATGGACATTGGTATCGGCGAGCAGCACGGTACGGCCGCCGGCGATCAGGATCGTGAGCCCCATCAGGGTTTGGCCGGGTCGGGGATCGATCACCCGCATGGCATCGTCGAGGCAGACATTGAAGCTGCGGGTGACGCCGGTCACCATGGCGTCGGCATGGCCGGCCGCCACCATGCAGGCGGCGAACACATTGCGGTCATGGTTGACCATGCGCTGCACGTCGCGGCTCAAGATGCCTTTGCGCTGCAGGCGCTCATAGAGCATGTCGTGATAGTGCTGGCGGTGCGGCGTATTTGCCGCGGTGACGACTTCCAGCCCCTCGGCATCATGGAGACTCTGATTCTTGATGACCTCGGCGATGCGCTCGGGTCGACCCACCAGCACCGGCGTGCCGTAACCGGATGAGCGGAAGGCGATGGCGGCGCGGATGACCTTCTCCTCCTCGCCCTCGGCGAAGACGACGCGCTTGGGATTGTGGCGCACGCGCTCGAAGATGAGCTGCAGCGAGCCCGCGGCGGGATCGAGCCTGCCGGCCAGCGACGCCACATAGGCATCCATGTCGATGATCGGCTTGCGGGCCACGCCGCTGTCCATCGCAGCCTTGGCGACCGCCGGCGGCACATGGGTGATGAGGCGGGGATCGAACGGCACCGGGATGATGTAGTCGGGGCCAAAGCGCAGGCGGCGGCCGGAATAGGCGGCGTCGACCTCTTCCGGCACATCCTCGCGGGCGAGATCGGCGATGGCGTGGGCGGCGGCGATCTTCATCGCATCGTTGATGGTGGAGGCCCGCACATCAAGGGCACCCCGGAAGATATAGGGGAAGCCCAGCACATTGTTGACCTGGTTCACATAGTCAGAGCGCCCGGTAGCGACGATGGCATCGGAGCGCACCGCCTGCACTTCCTCTGGCGTCACCTCGGGGTCGGGATTGGCCATGGCGAAGATGATCGGCTTCGCTGCCATGCTCTTCACCATGGCGGCGGTCACCGCGCCCTTCACCGAGAGGCCCAAGAACACGTCGGCACCCTTCATCGCTTCTTCCAGCGTGCGGGCATCGGTCTTCACCGCATGGGCCGATTTCCACTGGTTCATGCCCTCGGTGCGGCCCTGATAGATGACGCCTTTGGTGTCGCACAGGATGGCATTGTCATGGGGCAGCCCCATGGCCTTCACCAGTTCGACGCAGGCGATCGAGGCGGCACCGGCACCGTTGACCACGATCTTGGTGTTCTTGAAATCGCGCCCGGTAAGGTGCATGGCGTTGAGGAGGCCGGCCGCCGCGATGATCGCCGTGCCGTGCTGGTCGTCATGGAAGACGGGGATGTCCATTAGCTCGCGCAATTGCTGCTCGATGATGAAGCATTCCGGCGCCTTGATATCCTCGAGATTGATGCCGCCGAAGGAGGGGCCGAGATAGCGCACCGAGTTCACGAACTCGGTCACGTCCTTGGTGTCGACCTCGAGATCGATGGAATCGATGTCGGCAAAGCGCTTGAAGAGGACAGCCTTGCCCTCCATCACCGGTTTTGAGGCCAGCGCCCCCAGATCACCCAATCCCAGGACAGCGGTGCCGTTCGAGATGACCGCCACCAGGTTCCCCTTGGCGGTATAGTCATAGGCGGTGGCGGGATCCCGGGCGATGTGGAGGCAGGGATAGGCCACGCCCGGCGAATAGGCGAGCGAGAGGTCGCGCTGGGTGGTCAGCGGCTTCGAGGCGATGATCTCGATCTTGCCCGGCCGCCCCATGACATGGAACTGCAGCGCATCTTCCTCGGTGATGGTCGGCTTCTTGGTGCTCATGATCGGCTAAGTTCTCCCTGACCTCTTTCCCGCAGGCTTGCATGAAACCGCCCGGAGTTAAAGGGGAACAGCGAGAAGAACATGGATGTGAGCGCTTGCAGGACAGGAACTGAAACGCACTTGCCTTAACCGTCATGCCCGGGCCAAGCCTGGGCATGACGATAAGGGAGTGTCTCAATCAAGCGATATCCAGCACCATGCGCCCCACGATCTTGCCCTTGCGCATGGCGTCGAAGATCTTGTTGATCTGGGTGAGCGGTGCCTTCTGGATCTTGGCCTTCACCAGGCCGTTCAAGGCAAAGGCCACCGCTTCGTTGAGATCGAGACGCGTTCCCACGTTGGAGCCGGTGACGGTCAGCTCCCAATTGGTGATCTGCGAGATCGAGGCGCGGATCTGGTCGGATTTGCCGCCGGGGAGGCCGATATAGGCGACCGTGCCCGCCGGTCGCAGCACGCCGATCGCCTGCTCGAAGGCCTGGGGTGCCACCGCGGTGACGACGGCGCCATGGCTGCCGCCGATCTTCGCCTGGATCTCGGCCACCGGATCGACCTTCTTTGCGTTGACGGTGAACTCGGCGCCAAGCTTCCTGGCAAGCTTCAGCTTCACATCGTCGACATCGACCGCCACCACGCGCATGCCCATGGCGACCGCATACTGCACGGCGATGTGCCCCAGGCCGCCGATGCCGAACACGGTCATCCACTGGCCGGGCCGGGTATGGGTGCGCTTCAAGCCGCGATAGGTGGTGACGCCGGCGCAGAGGATGGGGGCGATTTCATAGAGGTTGGCGCTCTTGGGCAGGCGCGCCACGAATTTGGCGTCCGCCACCATGAACTCGGCATAACCGCCGGGCTTTGAATAGCCGCTGGCTTCGCCCGCCTTGCAGATCGTCTCCATGCCGGCGAGGCAGAATTCGCAGGTGCCGCAGGCGCTGTACATCCACGGCACGCCGACCGCATCCCCTAAGCGGAAGCCTTTGACACCAGCGCCGATAGCCGCCACATGGCCAGCCACTTCATGGCCGGGGATGAGGGGGAGCACGGGACCCGGTGTCCAGTCGCCGTCAATCGCATGGAGGTCGGAATGGCACACGCCGCAGGCCGTGACCTTGATCAGGATCTCGCCGGGGCCGGCCTCGGGGATCGGCAGCTTTTCGATCTTCAATGCCGTGCCGGCCTTGCGCTGGATGGCGGCTTTCATGGTGCCTTGCATGGGGAATCCTTTTCGGGTTGGGTCGCGCAATTGACAGCTTTCCGCCGCAATGGGCATTCTCTGCCCGCGGCAAGAAACTGGCCGATTGGCGGAGTATAGACCCTGACCCATGCGCGACCCCATATCTCCAAAGCGATAGCGCCGGAGACAGCATCGCCGGAAGCGCGACGCCTGCCGATGACCCGCTCCAGCCAGCTGCTGGAACAATGGAACCGCGGCGTGGCCGATCTGCTTGGCGCGCTCGACCAGGAGAGCTTCGGGCCCACGCTGCTGCGCTCGGTGACGCGGCTCATCCATTTCGATTTCCTGATGGTCTTTGCCTATCGGGGTGCCGGACGGCCGCTGGCGCTGGGCGACACATTGCCGGCGCCCCAGCGCCAGGTGGTGATCAATGCCTATTGCGCCGCACCCTATGTGCTCGACCCCTTCTTCCAGAAGGTGGCGGCGGGCGTGCAGGCGGGCTGCTACCGCCTCCGCGACATAGCCCCCGACCGCTTCCGCCAGAGCGAATATTTCCGCACCCATTACAGCTTGACCGGAATCCGCGAGGAGGTCGGCTTCTATTTCCCGCTGGCGGACGCGACCGGTGTCCTCTCCCTGGCGCGCTGGGATGACAGCCAGGCCCACACCGGTTCAAGCTTGAATCGGTCCGACATGGACCTGCTGCAGGCCCTGGCCCCGGCGATTTCCGGCCTCTGCTCCAGGCATTGGGCGAATGTCGCCGCCCCTGCCAGCCTGATGCGCTCCCGCCCGCGCGATGCCGCGCAAGTGACCGCCGCCTATACCGAATTCGGCGCCAGGCAGCTTTCCGAGCGCGAACGCCAGATCGTCTCGCTCATCCTCCAGGGCCATTCGACCGGCTCGGTGGCGCATCTCCTCGACATCTCGGCGGGCACCGTCAAGGTGCACCGCAAGAACATCTACCGGAAGCTGGGCTTGTCGACCCAGGCGGAGCTGTTCGCGGCATTCCTGAGCTTCGTCGGGTAGGGCGGCTTCCGCACGCATTTGTGACGCCCGCTATCTCCCAGGGGATATCGCCAGTGCCTGCGAAAGGGGCCAAGATGCCCTTGGCTTCGCGGCGGCCCAGAAGACGCATTCGCGCAACATCCGGCCAGCCCGCACGTTTCATGGCCGCACGTTTCAAGGGAGGGTTTCGAGATGTCCTGGTACAGTGACCTGCCGCAATTCTATCAGAACCAGATCCGCGCCATGGGTTTGGACGACGCCGGCATGACGCGCCGCCGGCTGCTGAAATCGGCCGGTGCCGCGGCCGGTGTCGCCGCCATGTCGGGCTTGAGCTTCGGCAAGCAAGCGCGGGCCGCCACCCAGATGAGCTATATGTGCTGGGAAGGCTATAACGATCCCCGCATCATCGATCCCTTCAAGGCCGCCAATGATGTCGATATCGCCTTCGACCTCATCGTCGATTCACCGGGCGGCTTTGCGAAACTCCAGGCCGGCGCCTCGCGCGAGGTCGACATCGTCTCCTCCGACATGCCGTGGATCACGCGCATGGGTCCGGCGGGCTTGGCCCTCGAACTCAACCCGGATGATTTCGCCGACGTCTATGCGAGCTTCTACGACCAGTTCAAGCCGCCCTTCGAGCCCTTGCTCAACGACGGCAAGACCATCGGTGTGGCGACTCGCTGGGGCTGGGTCGGTCCCTGCATCAACACCGACATCACCAATCCGGACGAGTGGAAGAGCTACGATCCCGTGTTCGACGCCAAGAACAAGGACAAGATCTGCGTCATGGATTGGGGCGATTGGCCGATCCTCCCCATGGCGCTCCATGCCGGCATCGATCCCTATCAGGAACTGGACGCCGCGGCGCTCGAGGAAATCCGCAAGGTGCTGCGCGCCATGTTCAAGAACACGCGCACGCTGGTGGCCGACCTCACGCAAGCACAGAAGGGCCTGCTCGACGGGTCGCTGCTGGGCTGCATCGGTGCCGGGTCGTATTTGACGTCGGCCGTGCGCAAGCAGGGTCACAAGAACATCATCGCGACCGTGCCCGACCCCAAGAACGGGTTGAAGCAGGGCATCATCTGGGTCGAGGCGACCGCCATCGTCAAGGAAACCGACCAGCCGGACCTCGCGCAGAAGCTCCTGAAGCATGTCGTCTCGAAGGAAGCGGGCCACGTGCTCTCGCTCCTCGACACCACCTGCAACGTGGTGACCAACAAGTCGGTCGAAGAGCTCTATTCCGATGAGGAGAAGAGCATCCTGCAGACCGATTACATGTGGCACGCCTGGGACAATTCCCAGATGCACCGCATCGCCCCGCAGATCGACGAGATGCTGGCGATCTGGCAGGAAGAGCTGGCGGCGGCGCAGTAATCGCCGGCTGACCGGACGCGCTTATCTCGCGCCCCCGGATTCGACCTTTGCGGGTCGGCCGGGGGCGTTTATTCTGACGAACCCAAAAACAAGAAAACACACAGGGCCGGCATGGCGCGCAACATCCTCGAGATCCGCGATCTCAAAAAGAACTTCGGTGCCTATCAGGCACTGAAGGGCGTTTCGCTCGACGTGGCGCAGGGTGAGTTCATCGCCCTCGTCGGCCCGTCGGGTTGCGGCAAGACGACCCTCCTCAAACACATCGCCGGTTTCGAGGAGCCGGACGCCGGCACCATCGCCATCGACGGCCAGCCCATGCTGGGCGTGCCGGCGGCGGCGCGCCCCACCAGCATGGTGTTCCAGAAACTGGCGCTCTTCCCGCATATGACGGTCGCCGACAATATCGGCTTTCCGCTGAAGCTGCGCAAAGTGGAGGCCGCCACCATCGCCACGCGCGTCATGGCGATGATCGAACTGATGCAGCTGAAGCCCGAATATCTCACCCGTTTCCCGCGCCAGCTTTCCGGCGGCGAGCAGCAGCGCGTGGCTCTGGCCCGCTCGATGATCTCGGAACCCAAGCTGCTGCTGCTGGATGAGCCGCTCTCGGCCCTCGACGTCAAGCTGAAGAAAGTGCTGCAGGCGGAACTGAAACGCCTCCACCGCAGCGTCGGCGTCACCTTCGTGCATGTGACCCATGATCTCGAGGAAGCGATCATGCTCGCCGACCGCATCTGCGTCATGCGCGCGGGCGAAATCCTGCAGATGGGTGGCCCCAACGACATCTATTACCGCCCGGCCGACAGTTTCGTGGCGGGCTTCATCGGCGATACCAACCTCATCCCGGTGCAAATTGCCGAGAACAATGCCCAGGGCGCCGTGCTGCAGGCACCTGGCCTCACCGCCGCCGATCCGCGCGTGCCGGCAAGCTTCGTGGCGCCGGGACTTGGGGTGGGACCTGCCTTGCTGATGGTGCGCCCCGAATTGCTGACACCGCTCGCCCCCCATGAAAGCGCCGATTTCACGCTTGAGGTCACCATCACGGAAGTGTTCTGCAAGGGCGGCACCGTGCAGTTCCGCAGCGCGATGGCCGACGGGTCGCCGCTCATCTTCGAACTGCCGGGTGCGTCCCGCCAGCCGGCCGAGATCGGCGACACCTTGCGCCTGGGCTTTCCCAAGCGCGACATCTATGTGTTCCGCGAGCGAGTGGCGGCATGAGCGGCGAGATCGACCGCAGCTGGCGCGATCCGGAGCTCCTTGCCAAGGCGCTGCCCAGCGTGCTGCTGCAGACCGGCTTCTTCCTGGCGCCCCTCCTGATGACGGTGGCGCTCACCTTCCAGCGCACCAAGAATTTCCAGCTGACCTGGACCTGGTCGCTGGAAACCTGGACCGACATCTTCACCAAACCGCATTACTGGACCATCCTCGGCCACACCCTGTTCATGGC
>NZ_CAMDRA010000038.1 GCF_945906275.1 Dongia mobilis | reverse complement strand
ACTTCGCGGAGCCGGCGTTCCGCGAATACAAATCTTCCGCCTGGTATGTCGAGAAACTGCGCACTGAAGGGTTTGAGGTAGAGGCGGGGTCCGGCGGCATGCCGACCGCCTTCATGGCGACCTGGAAGAACGGTGCCGGGCCTACCATCGCCACGTATGTCGAGTACGACGCCGTGCCGGGCAATTGCCAGGCGGCGAGCACGAAACAGGAGCCGCGCAAAGGGCTCTCCAAATACGCGCCCGGCCATACGGACCCGCATTCCGCCCTCGGCATGAGCGCCTTTGCCGGCGCGCTTGCGACCAAGGCTGCCATGGAGAAATTCGGCATCACCGGCACACTCAAAATCTTTGGCGAACCGGCCGAGAAGGTCCGCGCCTCGAAGCCGATCCATGCCGCCAAGGGCTATTACGACGATCTTGATGCAGCGGTGAGCTTTCATCCCGCCTATATGCTGCCGATGGTCAACACGACGATCTGGGATACCCATTGCGGCGTCGGCTACAATTATATCTATACCTTCACCTGTGACGCCCCGCAGGATTGGATCGCGTCGGACAAATACAGCCCGATCCCGCAGAACCATCTGGCTGCCCGGGCGCCGGGCGCCAACGATGCCCTGGTGCATTTCTATTCGCTGAACGAGAGTCTGCGCCGCTCCATGCTGCCCTTCACCGGCCTGTGGAGTTTCAACGAGGCGATCCTCACATCAGGCCAGGCGACGGCCGACAACCTCACACCGCAGATCTCGCAGATCAACTACATGCTGCGCACCGATTCCGTGGAGCAGGCGGAGATCATCAGCAATGTGATGGACAACAATGCCGCGGCAGCTGCGCTGGCGACCTTCTGCAAATGGCAGAAGACCTGGGTCGCGAAGAGCCGGCCGGGCCTCGCCAATCATGTGATTTCGCAGGCGACCTATGACAATCTGGCGCTGGTGGGTGCCCCGCAATGGGGCGTCGACGCCATCAAGGTTGCGCAGGAAATGCAGCGCAATCTCGGCCTCGAGCCCATGTCAAAGCCGTTCCTGCCGGCGACCGAAGAACTCATCGCACCGCAGGAATGCGAACGCCTGATGCGCAGGCAAATGCCGGAATGGCAGCAATACCTGACCTCGGACGATTACCCGGACTATACGTGGCACTGCCCGACGGTGCGCCTCATCGTCGCGCGACCGATGCTCTCGGCGCCCAAGGGTTATACTTATCCGGATTGGGTGGCCAACGCTCTGGGCGGCATCCCTGCCACGATCGACCCGATGATCCAGAGCGCCGGCAAAACCATCGCTGCGACCTTGCTCGACCTCTTCACCAAGCCGGACCTGCTGGCGGCCGCCAAGGCTGAATTTGTTGAGCGCACCGGGGGTGGTGTCGGCGGCAGCAAATGGATGGCGCCATTGCTTCCCAAGGATTTCAAGGTCCCACACCAGTATCGCTGGCCGGAATACATCACCACCGCCCGCGGCGAGGAATGGACCATTCCCTACCGCGACGATGAGTGAACCCTAGCTGAGTTTTTCCTTCAGCGCGGCGATATGCTCCGGCCCGATACCGCAGCAGCCGCCGATGATATCGGCGCCGCGCTTCTGCCAATCCTGGGCGAAGGCGAGGTAGCCCCTGGGATCGAGATCCGTGCGGATGTCGCTCAGCGTGCCGTTAGCTTCCTCATCCTCGTTTCGCGGTGGAAAGGCGTTGGCATAGCAGCCGACCTTGATGTTGGCGCCGAGCCGCTTTAGCTCTGCCCGCGCGGCGTCGATGGCATTCCCCATCACTTCCGGCTGGCTGCAATTGAACAGCAGGGCGGTCACACCCAGTTCATGGGCGAGGCTTGCTGCCTCGATCACGGTCTCGCCGGACCGCAGGCGCGGGGTGGTTGGATCGGGGTTTTCGTCATGCAAAGTAAACGACAGCCACAAGGGCTTCGTATCACCTTTGAGGCCCTTGGCCACTTGTCGGGCTTCCTCCAGGGCGCTCTGCGTTTCGGCGAGCCACAGATCGACATGCGGCTTCAGGCCGGTGATGAGCGGCTCCAACAGCCCCTGCGCCTGAGCGGCGTTGAAAAGATCCGGCCGGTAGGAGCCGAAGAGCGGCGGCAAGGATCCTGCAACCAGGACCATCTTGCCCGATTCCGTAGCTGCCTGGCGGGCGAGGCGGCCGGCAAGGTCGGCCAATTCCTGGCCGCGCGCGGCGAAGCGCGCATCGCCGATATGATAGGGCACTACCGCATAGGATTTTGTGGTGATGATCTCAGCGCCCGCCTTGATGAACGCGGCATGGGCCCGTCGGACGAAATCTGGCCCTTCCAGAAGCGCCAGCGCCGACCATTCCGGCTGCCTGAAGGGCGCCCCCATACGGTTCAGTTCGCGGCCCATCCCGCCGTCAAGTAAAGTGGTGCCGCTTTTTGTCGTCATCTGCCAGTTTCTGTCCTGAGAAAATTAGGAGCGAACGGTAATACGGCTGAGCAGCAGGCGCAACGACGACTTAAGCAATCAGTTGGCGGCGGGTGGCTGCTTACTCACCATAGTCTTGCTGGCTATTGCGGCGGCAGCGGCGTCAGGTCTTGGCGCAGAGATTCAGTTTGTCGAGATCATGTGCAATGTCGTCGGTCAGAGGATGGTCGCAGATACCTGTCACCTCCAGCTTGGCCTCATCGATCTTGCCCATGTCAATCAGGATGGCCGCGAGATAGGTGTGCAATATCTGTTCGAACTCAGGCCGGAACTGAGTCTGTAGAATGACTTTCTCCTGGAGGGCAACCCGCATTTCGGCCACTGCCAGTTCATGCATGCGCCGGTCGGCAAATCCCATGGCGCGGTATAGATGTCCGCGCGGGTCCCGCGGATAGTCGCGCACCAGCGCCTCGGCTTGCGCCATGCCAGCGGCGTTGGTGTCTGGACTGACCGTGTCCGGAATCAGGAAGCGCGCGATGTCGTAATCCTCATACTTCCGGAAAGACATCAGCGAACTGCCGACAAAGGTGACGAGCGCAACGACAGCGAGGATCCTGGCGAGCGGCCCGAGGCGCGGATGCGGGCTGTCCTTGGGCCATCGTGCCATCAGGCAAACACCGGCCATGGATCCGGCAATTGCGCCGCCGAAATGGCAGGCATAATCGACACCGGTTGCGAGAGGTAACAGTGACGGAACTAGGACACGCATCAACTGCATCTGAACGAGGCTGCGACCGCCATGGGCCGGCAGCCGGAATGACGTTACGAAAGCTGCGCTGATCAGCCCCATGATGGCGCCCGAGGCCCCGATCGAGACGATCTGCGGATCGCTCAGGGCAAGCGAAAGGCATGACCCGCCGATCGCTCCGATGAAGAAGAGGGCGATCAGCCAGACTCGCCCCAGCACCTGCTCCAGCACCTGTCCGGCCATGAGCAGTGCGATGCAATTGAAGACCAGGTGCAGCAATCCCGCGTGCAGGAGGGGAGCGGTAAAGAGCCGGTACCATTCATGGTTCTCGATCACCAGCGGTCGCATCAACCCGCCCATGGCGATGAGCGTCGCCAAGGGGACGTCCATGGCGGAGTTGCCGAGCCGGACTTCAGCGATGAAAATGAGGGCCATTAGCGCCATCATTCCATAGGTCAACCACGGCCGTCCATCGGTGCCGGCCAAGGTCGGGACGATGGGCGGAATGAGGGCGTCCTGGCTGATGCGCGGCGCCCGCAACAGCTTCTGCAGGAACCCTTTGCGCATGTCGAGCGGTGCCCAGCGATTGCTCTCGACACGGCCCTGCGCGGTATCGATGAGATAGGCGCAAATGATTGATTTGAAGCGCGACACAAAGGGCTTAAGGCGCGCCATGTCGTTGGCCAATGCGTGGCGCCGGACTTCAAATATTTCAAGGCCTGCAGACATCTTCGTGCGACTGACACGACCGCAATATTTGGCGCGGCACGCACGCAAGATTTCGCGCAAATTGACAGGATCAACGTCAAATGTTCGCCGAGGATCGGATTCGGCATCCACGATGCAGGCGACCTGGAAGCCGAGGCCGTCTGATTTGACCAGAAGATGATCGCAAGCTGCTCGCAACGGTTCGAGCTCCGGCACGATCTCGGCCGTGAATCCCTTTTTGGCGATCAGGACCTGGGCGAGATATCCGGCAAAGCCCGTTGCGGGTGCGGCGGCCGAATCATCGGTCGAATCGAATCCCGCCTGCATCAAATCATCTCCATCGGTACAACTTTGGCAGGCAAAGCTACGTTGCCTGCAATCGCCCGGTCAATGGCAAAGCGGCAACGACTTTGAAGCGTCAATTTGTTTGGGTGCGGCCGACGAATCGACTGGAATGGAGCGGGTGAAGGGAATCGAACCCTCGTCGTAAGCTTGGGAAGCTTCTGCTCTACCATTGAGCTACACCCGCGCTCCGGGCGGATTTATAGGGTATCGGGGCCGCCGGTTCAAGATACCGGACGTTCTGCCGAAAGCTGAAACTATTTGCCAATTCCGCCGTATAGAATGATGCGGCAACAAAAGGATAGGGGCAGATGACGATTGGTGCGACCCGGCGCGACCTCTTCCTGGGCGGATTGGCCCTTTCGGTGATCTGGCCGCTGGCCAGCCAGCCAGCCAGGGCGGATTCAGCACCGGCGAGCAATGAGGCAGCCCTTGCCGCCGCACGCGGCCAGACCGTCTATTTCAACGCCTGGGGCGGCGATCAGCGCATCAACGACTACATCGCCTGGGCAGGGGCGGAGGTCGCCAGCCGCTTCGGCGTGACCCTGCAGCATGTCAAACTCAGCGACACGGCAGAGGCAGTGACCAGGGTCCTCGCCGGAAAGATCGCCGGGCAGATGGATGGTGGCGGCATCGACCTCATCTGGATCAACGGCGAGAATTTTGCCGCCATGAAGAAGCAGGAACTGCTGTTCGGGCCGATCATCCAGCTTCTCCCCAACATGCATTATGTCGATCCGGTCTCGAAGCCCACGGTGCTGTCCGACTTCGCCATTGCGACCGACGGCTACGAATCGCCTTGGGGCATGGCGCAACTGGTGTTCTTCCACGACACCAAGCGCCTGGTCCATCCGCTGCGGACACTCCCTGACCTGCTGGCCTGGGCCAAGGCCAATCCGGGCCGCTTTACCTATCCGGCACCACCGGATTTCATCGGCTCCACGATACTGAAGCAGTTTTTGCTTTCATTGGCGACCGATCGTACACCTCTCGACGTTGCTCTCGATGCGGTGCGCTTTGATGAGGTAACGGCACCGCTCTGGGATTATCTTGGGAGCCTCACGCCGCATCTCTGGCGCCAGGGCCGGAGCTATCCAGCGAGCAGCACCGCGCTGCGGCAAATGCTGAACGATGGCGAAATTGATATCTCCATGGCCTTCAATCCGGGTGATGCTTCCTCGGCAATCGCGCAAGGCCTGTTGCCGGATTCCGTGCGCAGCTTCGTGTTGTCAGGCGGCAGCATTGGCAACACTCATTTTGTCGCCATTCCGTTCAACGCCAATGCCAAGGCCGGCGCCGTGGTGGTGGCCGATTTCCTCCTGTCGCCGCTGGCGCAGGCGCGGAAGCAGAACGCAGATATCTGGGGAGACCCAACCGTATTGGAACTGTCACTGCTGACGGGGGAGGACCGCAAGCTGTTCGCGGCGCTCCCGCAAGGTGTTGCGACCTTGTCACCGCAGGAGCTAGGACCTGTCTTGCCGGAACCGCATCCCAGCTGGATGGAAGCGATCGAAGCGCGCTGGCTCCAGCTCTATGGCCACTGATGCTGGATTCATGAAGCGGATCTTGCTTTCTACCCTTCCTGGCAAGCTGCCGCCGGCTCTGGCGCTGCTGCTGTTGGTGGGCACTATTCTGGTGGGTCTTGGTCTTGTGGTCGTGACTGGCTTTGGCTACCTGCCGGCTCTGGGTGCGGATGCGCCATCCCTGGAGAGCTTCCGGCGCCTGTTTGCCGACCCTCGCCTGTGGCCTTCGCTGTTGGCGACGCTTACTGCGGGCCTTGTTGCGACAGTGGCGTCCTTCTTGACCGCCCTGGCCTTGGCTGCCGCGTTCGACCAGGCCGGCGAGAATGGGCAGGGCTGGGCGCACCGTTTCGCCGTGGCTGTCCTCGCTTTGCCGCATGTGGCACTGGCCCTCGGCCTGGCTTTCCTGATTATGCCGTCCGGATGGATCATGCGCACAATCGCACAGGCATCCGGCCTCTTCCCAATTCCGGCGGACTGGCCCTTGGTAACCGATAGGGGTGGTGTCGCCCTCGCCTTGGGCCTTTTTCTCAAGGAAACACCCTTTCTTTTTATTGCCTATTTGACCGCCTTGGCGCAGATCAAGCCGGCGTCGCAGCTCCTGATGGCGCGCTCGCTCGGCTACCGAAATCACATTGCCTGGGTGAAGCTGGTTCTGCCGCGTCTCTACCCCCTCATACGTTTTCCGATTCTGGCCGTCCTCGCCTATTCATTGTCCGTGGTCGACATGGCACTCATCCTGGGGCCAAGCACGCCAGCCACTTTGCCGGTCCTCATCTTGCGCTGGGCCAACGACCCGGATCTAGCGCAACGCTTCGTGGCTGCCGCGGCCGCGATTCTGCAATTGCTGCTGGTGTCCGGCGCGATCCTGTTGTGGCTGCTCGGTGAAGTGGTGGTCAAACGCCTCTGTAGTGCATGGCTCAGCGACGGCAGGCGTGCCTGGCCCGAATGGATCGCAAAATCGGGCAGCCTGTTGCTGCGTGGCATCGGCATCGTTGTTGTTGCTGCCGTCTTCCTTTCCCTGCTTTCGCTGCTGTTGTGGTCAGCAGCGATGACGTGGCGCTATCCGGACATCTTGCCGCAGGCCATTTCCCTTGCAGCCTGGCAGCGTGCGGGCATGACCATCTGGCAACCGCTTGGCGCCAGCCTGCTGCTGGCCATCGCGACAAGCATCACGGCGACTGTCCTGGCACTGGCCTGTATTGAACATGAGAAGCATGTGCGGCGCTATCTGGTGCAGCGCGCCGAAAGATGGCTGTTCCTCCCGTTGCTGGTGCCGGAGGTGAGCTTCCTGGTCGGCATTCACGTGCTGCTCGTTCTGATCGGCCTCAATGGCGGCTGGCTGGCGGTCGGCTGGCTTCACCTTCTGTTTGTCTTCCCCTATGTGTTCCTGACGCTCAAGGCGCCGTGGCGAGCGTTCGATCTGCGCTTCGAACATATGGCCCTGGCTCTGGGCCAGTCTCCCTGGCGCGTGTTGTGGCGCGTGAAGCTGCCCATGATGCGTGGGTCATTGGCCTGGGCAGCTGCCATCGGCGGCAGCGTGAGCCTGTCGCTCTATCTGCCGACGGTCCTTGGCGGGGAGGGTCGTATCGTCACCTTGGCCAGTGAAGCGGTTGCGCTGAGTGCCGGGGGCGACCGCCGCGTCGTCGGTGTCTACGGTACGCTGCAAACGACAACCGCCGCCCTGTTCTTTCTGGCAGCGCTCCTTGCGTTGCGCCACCGCCGCTGGACTGCCAAATGACCCGCCGACTCAGCCTGCGCGGTGTTGAACTCAGCAAGGATGGGCGCCGCATCCTGGGGCCGGTCGATTGCGATATCGATCCGGGTCGCCCGGTCGTCCTGATGGGGCCCTCAGGCAGCGGCAAATCGACCCTGCTCAATTGGCTCATCGGCGTCCTGCCGCCTGCCTTTACTGCGCGTGGGCAGATCCTGCTCGATGGGGTCGAAATCGGCCAGCTGCCCATTCAGGCCAGGCGGCTAGGAATTCTGTTCCAGGACGACCTGCTTTTCCCTCATCTCTCAGTCGCTGAGAACCTGGCTTTTGGCCTCCCGGCTGGCCTGTCGGCCGCGGAACGGCAGTCGCGAATCGCTGCTGGCTTGGCGGAAGCCGAACTGCCCGGCCTGGGGGGACGTGATCCCGGCAGCCTCTCCGGCGGCGAAAGGGCGCGGATCGCGCTGCTGCGCACCCTTCTGTCCGAGCCAAGGGCATTGCTCCTGGACGAGCCCTTTGCCAAGCTTGATGTTGCACTGCGGAGCCGCTTCCGGGCGTTCGTCTTCGACCGGGCCGCGGCCCGCAACCTTCCCGTGCTTCTGGTCAGCCATGATCCGGCTGACGCAGCCGCCGCCCGGGGGCCGGTGATCAGCCTTGGCGGACCCGGCTAGGCGGCAGAATCTGCCCTTTGCCTCATTCGAGAAATGCCCCAAAATCAACAAAAATTGCGACCAATGGGGAACCAAATCGAGTGTTCCGGCTTTTGACATCGCTGGGACGTTTACCTATAGTGCCGGAGATGTCAGTACTCTGGCTGGCTTCGCCGGGGGATTTCTACAAGTTTTGCCGGTTTTCGAAATCAGCCGAGGTTTTAAAGGCATAAGCCGAAGTCGGGGAAGTTGCGAAGCGTCTGGGCGATGCATCGGAACCTGGGGACGGCGCTGAACAAGAGCGAGGAGACAAAAAATGAAAGCATTGCGACTTCTGGCGGTTTTGGGGGCAGTTGGATTTCTGGCGGCCTGCACCACCGATCTCGACCGTATCCGTACGACTGAAGCGAGCGGCGGTACGCCGTTCACCCAGGCGCTGACCACCGAATATCGCGATCTGGCCGTGTTCGAAGCCGACGAAATGTTCGACTGGCGCGACGCTGGCTATTATGCCCGCCGCGGCCTTGCTGCTGCTGGTGGCGAAGTGGTGCAGCCGGAAGATCCGGCAAACCGTGATCTGCCCGCCGACTCGCTCGGCGAGATCACCGACATCCGCGGTCGCCTGCTTGCGGCCCTTGATGGCGGCGCTCGCGACAACAAGGCGGCTCTCGCTGCGCGCGCCCAGGCCCGCTTCGATTGCTGGCTTGAACAGCAGGAAGAGAACTTCCAGTACGACCATATCAGCGCTTGCAAGGATGAACTCCTCGCGGCTCTGGCCGAACTCGAAGCCGCTCCGCCGGCCGCTGAAGTCCCGGCTCCGGCTCCGAACGTCTATCTGGTGCTGTTCGACTTCGACAAGTCGAACATCAACGACGCGGCCCAGGCCGTGGTCAACCAGGTGGTCGCCGATTTCGGTGCCAACAAGTCGACGGCCATCTCGGTGACCGGTCACACTGACCGCTCCGGTTCCGATGCCTACAACGAGAAGCTCTCCGAGCGCCGCTCTGACGCGGTCCGCGAAGCGCTGATCGCTGCCGGCGTCCAGGCCGAAGCCATCACCACCGCCTGGAAGGGCGAGGCCGAGAATGAGGTTCCGACCGCTGACGGTGTCAAGGAGCAGGCTAACCGCCGCGCCGAGATCATCGTTCAGTAATCGAACTGCCACCGCGCTTTGCGGAACGTCGCCAGGGCAACCTGGCGCCGTTTTCTTTTCTAGGGACCGGATGTAAATTGCCGGCGAGACCATATCAGTCCGCGGCGGTGTTATCCTTATTCCACGCGTGGTTGGCTTTGGCGTCGCATTCGATCTAAAGTGGCCCCGACCCAAGCCCCCCCGACCCGCGATCTCCAATAAAAGAGCGGCGCCAGCAAGGCGAGATTTATGTACCAAGAGACCACCCGCAGCATCCTCGTCAGCGTCGAGCCGACCTATCTGGATGATCAGTCAGCCCCGGACGAGGCGCATTTTGTCTGGAAGTATCATGTTCGGATCGAGAACAAGGGTGACCTCACTGTGCAATTGCGAAATCGCTACTGGCGCATCACGGATTCGCTCGGTCGCGTCCAGGAAGTACGCGGCGCCGGCGTCGTTGGCGAGCAACCGATCCTGCACCCGGGCGAAGCTTACGAATACACCAGCGGGACGCCGCTGAAGACGCCATCCGGCATTATGGTCGGCACCTATGAGATGGAAAGCGAGACGGGCGAGATATTCGACATCGTCATTCCCGCTTTTTCGCTCGATAGCCCCTATCAATCCAAGCGTCTGAACTGACTCTCCGGCCGCGCGGGCGGCCGTCAACGGAAAGGAAAATCGCGTGGCCAAGGCCCCAGAAAAACCCACCAAGACTGCCGTCAGGACTTCAACCGGCTTGCCGACCCAGGCCGAGGCCGAGGAGGCTGTGCGGACATTGATTCGCTGGGCGGGCGACGATCCCGGCCGCGAAGGCCTGCTGGATACGCCGCGCCGGGTCGTCAAATCCTATCGGGAATTCTTCAGCGGTTACGAAGCAGATCCTGCCGAGATTCTGACGCGGACCTTTTCCGAAACCGATGGCTATGACGAGATGATTGTCCTCAAGGACATTCGCTTCGAGAGTCATTGCGAACATCACATGGCACCGATCATCGGGCGCGCTCACATCGCGTATCTGCCACGGAAGCGCGTGGTTGGCATTTCCAAACTGGCGCGCCTGCTGGATTGCTATGCCAAGCGCCTGCAGATCCAGGAAAAGCTCACCGCGCAGATTGCCAACACGCTGAACGAAGAGTTGCAGCCGCGTGGTGTTGCTGTCGTGATCGATGCCAGTCATCAATGCATGACGACACGTGGCGTGCACAAGGCGGGTACGTCGATGGTGACCAGCCGCATGCTCGGCGCCTTCCGCAACGACCCTTCGACGCGGCGCGAGTTCCTTGCTTTCATCGGCCTGCCTGCGGCGACGGTTGGCTCCAGCACATAATCATCTTGGGTACGGATCAGCCATGACCGGCAGCTTCACCGCCATCCTGGAACGCTTGATCGCGTTCGATACCGTCTCGGCCCGCTCCAATATGGCGCTGGTGCATTGGATCGGCGATTATCTGAAGCAGCACAAAGTTGCCGTGGAAATCTTGCCGGCACCTGACGGCCAGCCGAAGGCCAATCTGTGGGCCACCATCGGTCCGCAGCGCGACGGTGGTATCGTGCTTTCCGGGCATACCGATGTTGTGCCCGTGGAAGGCCAGCCCTGGACCAGCGATCCGTTCACGCTGATCGAGACTGATGCTCGCTTCATCGGCCGCGGCACCAGCGACATGAAGGGGTTTATCGCACTCTGCCTCGCCCTGGTGCCGGAGATGGTGGCCAAGCCCCTGAAGACCCCCCTGCATTTCGCTTTCTCCTATGACGAAGAACTTGGCTGTCTCGGCGCGCCGCATCTTCTCAAGGCGATCGGTCAGAACTTGCCCAAACCGCGCTTGGCCATCATCGGCGAACCGACCGGTATGAAGCTCGGTGTGCGGCACAAAGGCGTCTATTCCTTCGCGGTCGATATCACCGGTAAGGACGGCCATTCCAGCCAGCCGGAGCGTGGTCTCAATGCGATCGGCCTTACCGCGGAAGTGCTCGGCGAAATGGCGCGCATCTATGACGGCATCCGTGCCGAAGGGCCGTTCGACCGCAGCTTCGACCCGCCGCATAGCTCCTATAATGTCGGCACGATCGAGGGCGGCACGGCGGTCAACATCATTGCCCGTCAGTGCCGTTTCCTGTGGGACTTCCGTGCCATTCCGGGGGGCCATCCCGACCAGATGCTCAAACCCCTCGCGGCCTTCATCGAAAAGCGTCTTTCCGAACTGCGGCCGACGGTGCCGGGTGTTGATATCGTCATCACGCCGCGGGTCTCTGCGCCGCCGCTCGTCGAGGAGCATGATGGCGCCGCCGAGGCCTTGCTGAAGCATCTGACCGGTGCCAATGAGACGGTGAGTCTCGCATACGCGACCGAGGCCGGCCAGTTCCAGCAAGCCGGCATGTCGGCTATTGTGTGCGGGCCTGGTCATATCGCCCAGGCCCATCAGCCCGACGAGTACATCGACAAGGAGCAGCTTGCGGCGGGCGAGAGCTTCCTGCAGCGCCTGATCGATTGGGCACGGTTGAATTGAGCGCGAGAGCGAGTCAGATTCCATGAGTTTGCTGCGCCAATATCAGCGCTATCCGGCCCCTGATCTCGCCTGCTATCGCAAGTTTGTCGTGGCCGGTCGCCATGTCGGCTGGATCAAGCCTGCGCTGGCGGCAGAACTCGCTGTGCGGCGCGATGCCTTCCTGTCTGATGAACGCGCGCTCATCATGAATCCGGCCCTGACAGATGCGACTGTGCGCAGCGAGGCGATGGCGAAGGTCCTCGCGGAGTTGCGTGCCGATGGTCGCGTGCCCGGCTGGCGCGACGAACTCTATCCCGTCAACAACCGCTTTGGCGAGACACCGCTTCTGGTCATGGAGCGAGCTGCCGCACCGCTATTTGGCATCATGGCTTATGGGGTCAATCTCAACGGCTTCGTTGGGCGGGTCTGGGAGATGAAGGTCTGGGTCGCACGCCGGTCGCCCACGAAATCGGTCGATCCAAATATGCTCGACCTCATTGTCGGTGGCGGTCAACCGCTTGATCTGACGCCTGCCGAGAATCTTCTCAAGGAATGTCGGGAGGAAGCCGGCATTCCCGAGAGCATCGCGGAGCGTGCGCGGCCGGTCGGCCTCGTGACCTTGATGATCGAAGCAGGGGAGGGATTGCGGGTTGGCCAGCAATTCAATTTTGACCTCGACCTGCCGGAGAGTTTTCGCCCGGTGAACCAGGACGGTGAAGTTGCCGGCTTCGAACTTATTCCTGTTTCCGAACTGATCCATCGCCTGCGCTCAAGCGATGAGTTCATGTATGATATAGCTCTGGTCCTGATCGATTTTCTCATCCGCCATGGCTTTGTTGGTCCAGAGGATGTCGACTACCTGCCGCTGACTGCCGGCCTGCGCCGCCCAATACCGTTCGACGGTATGGCGGTGGCATCATGAGCCTGATGGACCGCATCGAATCCTGCCATCGTCACGACCTCGCGCGCTATCTGCCCTTTGCCGTCCGCGATGTGCAGATTGGCTTTATGCGCCGTGACTTGGCAGCCGAGTTGCGGCGGTTCCCGAGCGTCTTTCACGTGGCGCAGGATCGTGTCGCGGTCGCGGATCATCTCGACAGCTTCGACTATCGTTCCGCTGCCATCGATTCCGTGATGCGCGAACTGCGTCAGGAAGGCTTTATTCACGGTTGGCGTGACGAGCTGTTCACCATCTCCGCGCAGTATGGCGCCGAACCGCTGTTCGATCTGGAACGTGCTGGTGTCCCGCTCTTTGGCGTCAAGGCTTACGGCGTCCATCTCAACGGCTATGTGCGCCGTGATGGCGAGATCTGGCTATGGGTCGGTCGACGAGCGGCCAACCGACCGATCGAACCCGGCAAGCTCGATCATCTTGTGGCTGGTGGTCTGCCTTCCGGTGTGAAGCCGTTTGACAATCTGATCAAGGAAGCGGCTGAGGAAGCCTCGATTCCGAAGGAACTCGCGCGCCGTGCCAGGCCCTGTGGTGCATTGAGTTATCGAATGGAGCTGGATGGCTGTCTGCGTGACGACACTATCTTCGTCTATGACCTGGAACTGCCGAGCGACTTCGTGCCGCGCAATAACGACGGCGAGATTGCCGATTTCCGCCTGCTGCCACTCTCCGAAGTCGAGCGATTGCTGGCGGAGACCACTGATTTCAAATTCAATGTCGGCTTGGTGATTATCGACTTCCTGATTCGCCAGAGCTATCTGACACCGGATCGCGCCGACTATTGCGACCTTGCCCTCGGCCTATCCAGCAAACCCTGAACATCAACCCTCGCCCCGCTTATGCGGGACGAGGGGCTTCGGCAGTTATCCGCCATTGACCATGGGAGCGATCTCCGCCCAGCCGCGCCAGATCATGTCACCGGCCACATAGAAGATCACGGCCAGGCCGACATAGGCGATCCAGTGATAGCGCTTCAGCAGCTTGGCGATCAGTGTCGCCGCAAGACCCATCAGCGCAACCGACAGGATCAGGCCGAAAATCAGCACGTTCGGATGCTCATGGGCCGCGCCTGCAACCGCCAGCACGTTATCGAGCGACATGGAAACGTCGGCGATGACGATCTGGATGATGGCTTGGCGCATCGTCTTGGCCGGGGGAGCTCCGGGCAGCGCCGATTCTTCGTCCTTTATCTCTGCTTGCTCGTCTGCGGTCAGGGCTTCGCCTGCGTCGAGCTTTGCCTGAAGATTTTTCCGACGCTGATGCTCAAGCTCGCGCCAGAACTTCCAGCACACCCACAGCAGCAGAATACCGCCGGCCAGAGTCAGGCCAATGATGGACAGAAGATAGGTGGTGCCAAGTGCAAAGCCGATGCGCATGACGGTCGCGGCGGCAATGCCGATCACAATGACCTTGGTGCGTTGCTGCACTGGCAGGCCGGCCGCTGCCATGCCGACGACGATGGCGTTGTCTCCGGCCAGCACCAGATCGATCAGGATCACCTGGCCGAACGCGATCATTTCCGGTCCGGTCAGAAAGGCGAGAATGGTGTCCAACATTGAAAGCTGCTTTCTTGGGGTGAAGCTTTGGCGATGAAGAGTTTGCGATATACCTAGCCGGAGAACCCGGCCATGCGATGTATTTCGACCGGCGCCATACCTGCTGCGCGCAAGTCGCGCAGGCTGGTTGCGCCGTGGCGTTTGGCCAGCCGCGTGCCGTCACTGTCCGTGAGAATTTTATGATGCGCGTAGTCTGGTGTTTGCAAGCCGAGTAGCGCCTGCAACAGGCGCTGGATATGCGTGGCCGCCAGCAGATCTTCCGCGCGAGTCACCAGTGTCACACCTTGCAGGTCATCATCGAGCGTAACGCAGAGGTGGTAGCTGCATGGCGTCTCGCGCCGCGCCAGCACCACGTCGCCGAGCATTTCCGGCTGCGCTGCCATCCGGCCGGCGCGTTCATCATGGAAGTCGAGCGGACCGTACAATGCGCTCGCTTTGGCGACGTCGAGGCGCAAGGCAAAGGGAGCGCCGGCTGCTTGCCTGGCGGCTGCCTCGTCAGGCGACAGGGAGCGGCAGGTACCGGGATAGAGAGGGCCGGCAAGATCGTTCGGGCCGGGGCCATGGGGCGCCGTCGAAGCGGCGGCGATATCCTTGCGGCTGCAGAAACAGGGATAGATGACACCGAGGGCTGCGAGCCGGCCCAACGCGGTCCGATAATCGTCGAAATGATCTGATTGACGCCGGACTGGGCCATCCCAATCGAGGCCGAGCCAGGCGAGATCCTCAAGCAAGGCCGCCTCGAAGGCCGGGCGACAGCGAGTCTGGTCGATATCCTCGATACGCAACAGAAACCTTCCCCCCGCCTTGCGCGCCCGCTGCCAGCCATCCAGTGCCGAATAGGCATGGCCGAGATGGAGATATCCTGTCGGGCTGGGCGCGAAACGAGTTACTAGCGACATAAGGGCCATAGGTAAGCAGGAAGGCGATGTTTCGCAACCGCTTGCAGCCGGGTTAACCTTGATTTCCGAGGCTTTTATCGATCCTGGCGGTCGATCTGAGCCTTGAGCCCCTCGAACCACGCTCGGCGGTTCGCAATCTCGCCGATTTCGAGGTCAAGCCAGGAGGGGAGGTGCCCACTGGTGTCCGTCAAGGGCTCATAGCTGCGCAGGTCGCCCAACCGCGCCAGTTCCTTGTCACAGGCCTCGATCAGCAGGTCCAGTTGCTGGCGCTGGTCGTCTCGCGACAAGCAGTTGAAGAAGTGCATCTTGAAGGCAACGATCAGCTTGTTGACCTCGCCCATCGGCCCACGCATCCGTGTCGTCATCAGGCGCTGCAGCTCCGCGCGGCCGTCTTCCGTCAGGCGCATGGTCTGGGCTTCGGCCGGCTGCTTGGGATCGATCGCTTCGATGATTCCCTCGATCTTGAACAGTTCAAGGGATGGCCCCAGAAACTCTAGCGACGGGCCAACGATGCGGCCGACAAAATGGCGGATTTCCCGCGCGAGATCGGCATAGCTTCGCTCTCCCTGCCACAGCAGGCCAAGGGCCGCGAGGCGGATCGCTTCCGAAGGAATGAGGCTATTGTCTTTGTACATTCAGGCTCTGAGGCAATTGTTCCTGGACGGCCCGGGCCGAAATGCCACTCCCGAAGAAGTCCGAAAGCTTTGCTTTGTAGGTCGTCAGGCACTACCGTTTAGCCGCTTTGACCCGCCAGCGGAAGCCATTCTCCCATGTTCTTTCTGACCCTCCTCTTCGGCACCCTCCTGGTGCTGGTCGCGATCAGCATTCACTACGAAGCCCTCCGACTGGTGGCAAGCTATCTATTACCGAGGATGGAAGTGGTCTCCAGACGCGCCCATGTCATGGTTGGGGTCTGCGCCTGCATGCTGGCCCATACCATCGAAATCTGGGTATTCGCCACCGCCTACTGGCTGATGAGCTGGACCGGGGTCACTTTCGGTTTTTCCGATTACTTTCGGCGAAGCTTTGTCGATTATCTGAATTTCTCTGCAGAATCATATACTTCTCTGGGCTTTGGCGATGCCGAAATGCTGAGCCCGGACATGCGTCTGCTGGCCGGCATTGAGGCCCTGACCGGCCTCGTGCTGATCGCCTGGAGCGCCTCTTTTACCTACTACGTCATGGCGCAGTACTGGAACGAACGGCGCCGTCGTGGGAAGGGTTCCGAGTCTTAAATTCATCGCCCGATTTCCTATTGTGCAGTGCAGCAGGATCGGACAGAATGTCGCGTTTGAAACAGCAGGCCAACGGGCGGGGGAAGCCGAACGGCTCACCGTGGCCGCTGTCATCAGGGAGGCGAGTATGAGCGTCCACGGCAAGTCGGCGTCCTTGGAAGGCGCCACGTCGAAGCGGCTGTCGATCCCGGAATTTGCCGCCCGCAAGGGTGCGGAACCCCTCGTCTGCCTGACCGCCTACACGACGCCGATGGCACAGCGCCTTGATGGTCATGTCGACCTGCTGATGGTGGGCGATTCGCTTGGCATGGTGCTCTATGGCTTCGACAGCACCTTGCCCGTGACCCTCGACATGATGATCCAGCATGGCGCCGCCGTGTGCCGCGGGTCCAGGACCTCGCTGGTCGTGGTCGACATGCCGTTCGGCTCCTATCAGGAGAGCCCGGAACAGGCCTTTCGGTCGGCTGCGCGGATCATGAAGGAAACCGGCTGTCAGGCCGTCAAGCTTGAAGGCGGCCGCGATCTCGCCGACACCGTTTCCTTCCTGGTGAAGCGCGGCGTGCCGGTCATGGGCCATGTCGGCTTGATGCCACAATCCGTGAATACGCTGGGCGGCTATCGCGCGCGCGGCCGTGGTGACCAGGAAGCTGCCGGCGTGATGGCCGATGCCATCGCCATTGCCGAAGCCGGGGCGTTCTCGATCGTGCTGGAAGGCGTCATGGAACAGATCGCGCAAGCCGTCACCGCGCGTGTGCCGGTGCCCATCATCGGTATCGGTGCTTCGGCTGCCTGCGACGGTCAGGTGCTGGTCGCCGAAGACATTCTCGGCCTCTTCAGCAGCTTCAAGCCTCGCTTCGTCAAGCGCTATGCCGAGCTCGGTGCGGATATCGAGGAAGCCGCCGCCCGCTATGCCGCAGACGTTCGGACCCGTTCCTTCCCGGGGCCGGAGCATATCTTCGGCGCGATGAAGAAGCACGGCTAACGTTCCGACAAAGCCCCATCATGCGTGATTTGCCCATCGTTCGCAGCGTTGCCGACCTGCGCGCCAGCACCCGCGACCTGCGTCTTGCCGGGAAGTCGATCGGCCTGGTGCCGACCATGGGCGCGCTGCATGACGGCCATATCGCTCTGGTGCATCGCGCCAAGGACGAGAACGATCTTGTTATTGCGACGATCTTCGTCAATCCAACGCAGTTCGGCCCCAATGAAGATCTTAAAGCCTATCCGCGCGACGAATCTGGTGATGCGATGAAGCTCGCTGGCGCCGGCTGCGACCTCTTGTTTGCACCTGGCGTTGCCGAGATGTATCCCGCTGGCTTTGCGACCTCGGTGGCGGTGGCGGGCTTGACCGATCATCTATGCGGCGTCTCGCGGCCCCATCATTTCGGCGGCGTGGCCACGATCGTCACCAAGTTGCTGCTGCAGGCAGGACCAACCCGTGCCTATTTCGGCGAGAAAGACTTCCAGCAACTCCAGGTGATCAAACGGCTCGCGCGCGACCTCGACATTCCAGCGCAGATTGTGGGTGTCGCGACCATTCGGGAAGCCGATGGCCTCGCTCTGTCGTCGCGCAATCGCTATCTCTCGGCGGATGATCGCGCGACGGCTGCGGCTCTGCCGCGGATCTTGCGCGAAACGGCGATTGCACTCGCGGCGGGAAGTGCGGTGGCGCCTATCCTGGATGCCGCGAAACAGCGCCTGGTTGAGGCGGGCATCACGCGCCTCGATTACCTCGACTTGTGCGACGAAGCGAACCTGCAACCACTCGGCGCCGCTATTCCTGGCAGCCGCCTCTTTGTCGCCGCCTTTGTTGGCAAGACGCGGCTGATCGACAACTGGCCTGTGCTCTAGTCACGCTTCATCTTGGCGATCGGCTGCGCGAACTGCAGTTCGATATCCCAGGGGAAGTAGATCCAGGTGTCCTGCGACACTTCGGTCACGAATGTATCGACCAGCGGCCTGCCGGAGGGCTTGGCATAGATTGTGGCGAAATGTGCCTTGGGCAGCATGTCGCGCACCACGCGCGCTGTGCGCCCGGTATCGACCAGATCGTCGATGATCAACCAGCCTTCGCCGTTGCCCGGCGAATCCTTCAGTACCGTGATGTGTCCTTGGGCATGATCATCGGTATAGCTCTGCATGCAGACCGTATCGATCAGGCGGATGTCGAGTTCGCGGGCAATGATGGCTGCCGGCACAAGACCGCCGCGGGTCACGGCGACGATGCCGGTGAACGGCCCCTTTTCGATAAGGCGCCAAGCCAGTGCCTTCGCGTTGCGATGCAACTCTTCCCAGGAAACGGGAAAGGTCTTTTGCGGATCGGACATATGATTTCCCCCAGGGACACGCTGTATTAACCGCCGGCCGGAATCGGGCCGAAAGCGGATGATTTGAGCATTAACCGATGGCAAGACATGCGGCAATTGCCGATTGTCGGCGGCGCCTCTAAGGCCATTCCTGCAGGAGAGTCAAGAGTAAATTTTGCAGTGCAAAAACCCTATTGCGCGAGGGGCAGGCCGATGACAGGATGCGCCGCTTTCAGGGGTCGGACAGGCCCAGTTCAGCAGGGGATGGATTATCATCGTCAGTCCAGATCAGCCGCCAGGTAAGGGCGACGGGTCGAGAAGAGATCGGACCAGCGATGCCACCAACACCACGTGACCACATCAACGCCGACACAAGATAGCCAGGACGGCATCCCGTCCCCGGATACCAGCCACGCACCAACAGGCGCGCTGGCGCCGCTTGCCATCGGCGCGCTCGGCGTCGTGTTTGGCGATATCGGCACATCGCCCCTATACACCTTTCGCGAAGCCTTCCATGGCGCCGGCGAGGTGATGGCGAATCCAGATCATGTGTTCGGTATCCTGTCGTTGATCTTCTGGACGATCACCATCATCGTCAGTTTCAAATACGCCCTGCTGATCCTGCGCGCCGACAACCAGGGCCAGGGCGGCCTGTTAGCGCTGATCGGCCTCGCCATCCAGTCGGCAAGCAAGCCGGGACGACGGGAAAAATTCCTGGCGCTCGGCATCGTCGGCGCGGCGCTCTTCTATGGCGATGGCATGATTACGCCTGCCATCTCGATTCTGTCGGCAGTCGAAGGCCTCAAGATCGCGCAGCCCAATCTCGACAAGGACTGGATCGTCGCCATCACGATCGTGATCGTTATCGGTCTGTTTGCCATCCAGAGCCGCGGCACCGGACTGGTGGGTGCCTTCTTCGGTCCCGTCATGATGCTGTGGTTCACAACGCTGGGCGTCCTCGGCCTGCTGCAGATCGTCGGCCATCCGGAGATTCTCCTCGCGCTGTCGCCGCACTACGCGCTCTCCTTCCTGTTCCAGAATATCGGTATTGCCTTTCCCGTGATGGGTGCCGTGCTGTTGGCAGTGACGGGGGCCGAAGCGCTCTACGCCGATCTCGGCCATTTCGGCCGCAAGCCGATCCAGACTTCCTGGTTCGTTTTTGTGCTGCCCTGCCTGACGCTCAACTATTTCGGCCAGGGCGCCCTGGTGCTGGCACATCCCGAAGCCGTGGCGAACCCATTCTATCTGCTGGCGCCGGACTGGTTTCTCTATCCGCTCATCGGCCTTGCTACGATGGCCACCATCATCGCCTCGCAGGCGGTCATTTCGGGCGCCTTCTCGCTGTCTTGGCAGGCGATGCGCATGGGCGTCTGTCCGCGCCTCCTCATCACCCACACCTCGGCACATCACCAGGGCCAGATTTATGTGCCGCAGATCAACTGGCTGCTGATGATCTGCGTCATCCTGCTGGTGGTCGGGTTCAAATCGTCTAGCGGCCTTGCCAACGCCTATGGCATTGCCGTCACCGGCACCATGATCATTGACACGATCATCGCCTATTTCGTGTTCCGCTCGCTGTGGCGCTGGAGCCTTCTGCGCACGGCGCTGGTGATCGGCTTCATCCTGCTGGTGGAAGCATCATTGCTCGGCGCCAGCCTGTTGAAGGTGCTCGACGGTGGCTGGTTCCCGCTGCTCATCGGCGCCATCATCATCTTCGTCCTGTCGACCTGGATGGACGGGCGCGGCCTGCTGGCCAAGCGCCACGGCGCCGGCTCTCTGACGGAAGAGGAATTCCTCGGTGCCTTGTCCGAGCGCCATCTCAGCCGCGTGCCTGGCACCGCCTTGTTCCTGACGGCCCAGATCGACCGAGTTCCCTTTGCGCTCCTCCATAACATGCGCCACAACCGCATCCTGCACGAACGCGTGGTGATGACCACCTTGATCACCGAGGCGCGCCCCTTCGTGCCCGACGGGGAACGTATTGAAGTGCGCGAACTCAGCCGTGGCTTCTGGCGCATCATCGTTCATTACGGCTTTGCCGATGAACCGAACCTGCCGGCAGCGATGCAGATGGCGGCCAAGCACGGGCTGGTGATGGATCCGGAGGCCGTCTCCTATTTCATCGGCCGCGAGCGCATCGTACCGCGCGCGAAATCGGCGATGTCCGGCTGGCGTCGCTGGCTGTTCATCCTGCTCTCGGATACTGAAATTTCGGCTTCGGACTATTTCCGCATCCCGGTCGGCCGCATCATCGAATTGGGCGCCCGCACCGAAATCTAGGGGAGCCGAATGACCCGCGCGGAATTCGACAAGTTCTGCAAATCGCTCCCCAAGACCAGCCATGTCGAACAATGGGGCGGCGCCTCGGTCTGGAAGATCGGCGGCAAGATCTTCGCAATCTGCTCCAATTGGGGCCAGGGCGGCGACACGACCACCAAGATCAGCTTCAAATGCAGCGACATGTCCTATGATCTGCTACGCCAACAGAAGGGCATCGTCCCGGCCCCTTATCTTGCGCGGGCCAAATGGGTGCAGATAGAACAGGCGAAGGCGCTCAGCGACAAGGACCTCCGCGCCTATATCGAAACCGCCTATCGCCTGGTGGCGGGCAAACTGACCAAGGCCAAGCGTGCTGAACTTGGATTGCTGGCGCTGGCGCAGCGTCCCTAATCCGCGACCACGGGCGCTGCGCGCGCGACATCTTCCGCGAAACCGATCCGCCCCAAACCCGGCACGCGCAGGGCCGGCCGCAGGATGTCGATGCCGAGATTTAGGCCCAGCACATTGACCTCGACTCCTTCATCGACACCCAGTGTCAGTTCGGCGACACCGAGCAGCGACAGCTGTACGCCAGTGCCGCTTGGTGCCAGCGCCACAGGCGCGTTCCAGGCACGGTAATCCTTGCCGATGGCGTTGGCGGGAATGTCGAGGCGCAGTTCCGGCACCTCGCGCGCGACATGGGCGAGGAAGGTGTTGCTGTTGGGGCCCGGCCAGCTGCGATACTGGTCCTTGAACGGATAAGTTTCGATCGCCGCCTCGATGCGGTCGATCAGCTGGTCGGTGCCGGGGCCGCGATACTCCGCCATGATGCTAGGCTCGGCGCCGAACCAATAGCCGTCGGGCAGGGCATAGTTCTTCTTCAGCGACGGTCCGCCGCCCCAGCCAACCACCTCATAGCGGTCGAATTTCTGGGCGCCCTCGCGCTTGACGATGATCCAGGGATGCGTCGCCACATAGCCGCGCCAGCTGAAGGCCCGCGCGGTATAGATCTGCACGACCGCTTCCCGGGTCGTGGCGGGATCGGGGGCAAGGCCGGAGGAGTGGCGCGGCGCATCGCGCCACGATCCCTCATAGGCCATGCCACGGGCGATGCTGAAGGCAAGGGGAGCGAGGAAGAGGGCCGCTAAGGTCCACAGAACGATGCGCATCTAGACACTTTCATCCCCGGCCTCCTCCAGATAGCAGCCGCTGATGCGCCAGGATCCATCGGGCTGCTTTTCCATCATATAGTGCGCGATATAGCCCCTGCCATCGGGGCCGATCACAAAGACCCGCTGCTCCAGCCCAAGATCATGCTCGACGATGTCGCGGAACTCCACCGCCCTTGGGCGATAGACCGGCTCATAGCCCGTCTTGACCATTTCCAGGAACGTCGCGGCTGAGCCGAACTTCGCCTGCAGGTCCGGCGAGGCGAAGGTGAAGGCGCCAGCCGCGTCATCCGCCTGGAAGGCCGATATCTGGGCGCTGATGATCCGCTGGAACGCTGCCTTGTCGCCGGCACTGGCGGGGTCTGCCGTGGCTGTCCCAGCGCCCATCAGCAAGCTCAGGACGAAAGCGAGGAATGCTATACGCATGGCCGAGGCCCTCCCGATGCTGCAAGGACAGCATGTTCCATGCTGTCACGACTGGCTACGCAGGGGAACAGCGGGTGGATCGGCGCCAAAATGAAAACGGCGCCCATTTCTGGGCGCCGTTTCCGGTTTGCGGTTGGTGTAGAGGACTAAAGACTTAGGGGCACTTATCGAACGTAAACGTGAACCTCGTTCACCTGGGCGTTCGGATCAGTCACCTGGGCGATGCCGACACGATCAGGCGGCAGGCCCATGTTGAGGAGCGAGCGCGACACGCGGTTGGCGTTGGTGCGGGCGATGTCGCTGTTGAGGGCGACCTGCGCCGGCTGGCCCATGGCGGGGGCGACGCCGACCACGTCAAAGGCGGCGTTCGGGCGCAATTCCAGGGCCTTAGACGTGGCTTGGTAGAGCGCCTGCTCGTAATTCACGTTATTGCGGTCGAAGCGGATCACGACCAGCGGGCGACCCGTGCTCATGCCGGCCATCGGCGGCAGGGCAGGCTGTGCCGGCGGGGCGTAGGAGCGGGAGGCAAGCGTGGTGCCATAGACCTGGCCGCTATTCACACCGGCTGCCAGCGTCGTGAGGTTGCTGCGTTCGGTCGCCAGGAAATTGGTCTGGCGCGACATGTCTTCCGACAGTTGGTTAAGCAAGCGGTCGATCGAGACGGTGGTCTGGTTGGTCTGGTCCTCGAGGATACGCAACTGGCGGTGATCCTCATCGACCGCGCCCGAGACGGTATAGGCCGCGCGGATCGAGTCCAGCAGATAGCTGGAGAAGGCGGCATTGTTGGAAACGTCGTTCGAGAGACGGCTCATCTGGTCGAGGTCGGAGCCGATCTGGTCGAGTTGGCCTTGCGCCTGCTGCCAGGCACCGGTCACGGCCGGGTTGCCCGGCGTGGTGCCCATCTGCAGCTTGCCGTTGATGGCGCCGACCGTGGTCTGGTAGCCGGCGGCATTGCGCTCGGCGCTGGCGCGCAGTTCCTGGTGCTTCAGGGCTTGCTGCTGTACCGCCTGCTGCAGGCGGTTGAGGTCGCTGCGCACTTCGATGACCTTCGTGCCAACCAGCGTGCCGGTCGGCTGACCCGGAGGCACCTGGGTGCCGCTCGCAACGCTCGCACCCACCGGCGCGCCAGAGACCGACGGTCGCACTGCGTTGTTGAAGAACTCGCAACCGCCCAAAATAAGCGGTGCGGCGGCGACGGCCGCGAGCCAGAACTGTTTCTTCATGTTTGCCGAACCCCGAAATACAGCTAACAACCGCAAATCCACTACCCACTTCGCATTGCTCAAACCATTACCCGAAAACATTTCTTC
>NZ_CAMDRA010000037.1 GCF_945906275.1 Dongia mobilis | reverse complement strand
GACGGATGTCGCGGACGATCTTCTCTGAAGGGGTTTTAGGTGTGTTGGGTTTTGGTCTCATCTTCACTCCTGCGTCGTTACGATGAGACCAAAACCCTCCGTTCCTCAAGCCCTGCTATGTGTCTCATGGGTGCTGACGCCGGACACTTTTGACCAGCGGCCGCGCCTTGCCCGGCCGGCGGAAAGCCACCTGCCAGAACCGGGTCGGCCGGTCGCCGCGCTTGAACAGCCGGACGCCCCGCCCCGCCAGAAAGACCGACTTGCCGGCGCTCATCCGGGTGCCTGAGGGTGTGTGCAAGGTGTGTGCATGAAGGCCACCATAACAGAACCGTCATGTGCGACCAAGCCGGGCGCGGGATTGGCAGCCGGCTGTGACATCAATTAGAAATAAAGCCCAGGCAGCCAATTAACGATTTCGGGACCGCATCCCATGCAAGACAATCTCTTCATCAGCGGCGTTAGAACCACGAACGGCGCGCTTGCCGATATCAGCCTCGCCGGGGGCAGGATCGCCGCCATTCTGGCGGCCGGGTCGCCGGCGCCCGCCGGTGCCAGGATCATCGCCGGTGCCGGCCGTCTCGCTGTCCCGGCCCTGGTCGAAGCCCATGCCCATTTCGACAAGACCCTGTGGGGCCAGCCGTGGCGGCCGAACAGCGCCGGCCCCACCTTGCGCGACTATATCGACAATGAACGGCGCATCCTGCGCGGCCTCGACGTGCCCATCGCCGCGCGCGCCGGGAAGCTGATCGAGAATTGCATCGCCAAGGGGTCGCTGCATTTCCGCTGCCATATCGACGTGGATCCCGAGTTCGGCGTGCGGCATGTCGAAGCCATGCTGGCGCTTCGGGAGACCTACCGGGACATCATCACCATGGATTTCGTGGTGTTCCAGCAGACCGGCATGCTCATCCGCCCCGGCACGGTTGCGATCATGGAAGAGGCGCTGAAGCTGGGCGTGGAAAATGTCGGCGGGCTGGACCCGGCCGGGATCGACAACGATCCCATTCGGCATCTTGAGGCCATCTTCGGCCTTGCCGAACAATATGGACGCGGCGTCGACATCCACCTCCACGACCGGGGCGAGCTCGGCCTGTGGACGATCGAGCGCATCGCCGACTTTACGAAGGCGCGTGGCCTCAAGGACAAGGTTGTCATCAGCCATGCCTATTGCCTGGGTCAGGCCGGCGAAACGCGGCTGCAGAAGGTGGCGCTGCTGCTGGCGGAGAACGGCATCAGCATCATGACCACGGCACCGGCCGATTGCCCGGCGCCGCCGGTGGCGGCCTTGCGCGCTGCCGGTGTCAATGTCTGCATGGGGTCGGATGGCATCCGCGACGCCTGGTCACCGCTCGGCACCGGCGACATGCTGGAGCGCGCGCTGTTCCTTTGCCAGCGCTTCGACTGGGCCAAGGATGAGGAACTCGCCGCGGCGTTCGATTGCGTGACGCAGGCGGGCGCCAGGGCGCTGGGGCTCAAGGATTACTGCCTTGCGGTCGGAAACCCGGCGAACCTCATCCTGCTGCCGGCGGAGAATATCGGCATGGCCATCGCCGAGCGCAATCGCGACCGGCTGGTCATCGCGCGCGGCAAGGTGGTGGCGGAGGATGGGGTGTTTGGAAGACTTAGCGCATAGCTCACCACACACCGTCATCCCCGGGCTTGACCCGGGGATCGGGAGCGACTGGGCGCTGTTCTTCAGTTGCAGGCTGATGCCCGGGTCAAGCCCGGGCATGACGGAGCAATAATGTAGAACCCCTTACCCCCAGGGTCCCTTGTGCCGCTCGACCGTCGAGGGGATCGAGGAGCGGCGCGTCGCGCGTGCTGGCGCGCTGGGACGTGTGGCCGACATCGTCACGCCGCCGCTTTCCATCGCCAGCAGGCGCTCGATGCGGTTGGCAATTTGCGGGTGGGTTGCAAACAGGCTGTCGCCGGTGCGGCCATGCAGCGGGTTGACGATGAAGAGATGAGCCGAGGCCGGATTGGCTTCGGCGACCTCATTGTCGATCACCTCGGCACCCTGGCTGATCTTGTTGAGGGCACTCGCCAGCGCGCGCGGCTGGCCGCTGATCTCGGCGCCGATGCGGTCGGCTTCGTATTCGCGGCTGCGCGAGATGGCCATCTGCACCAGCATGGCGGCCAGCGGCGCCAGCAGCATGACCAGCAGGCTGCCGATACCACCCAGCGGCGAATTGCGGTCGTCGCGATGACCCATCAGCCCCATGAACATCAGCGAATTGGCGAGCATGCCGATGGCGCCGGCCAGCACCGCGGTCACGGTCATGATGAGCGAATCGCGGTTTTTCACATGCGCCAGCTCATGGGCCATGACGCCGGCCACTTCCTCGCGCGACAGCATGCGCAGGAGGCCGGTGGTGGCGGCCACCGCCGCGTTCTCCGGGTTGCGCCCCGTGGCAAATGCGTTGGGCTGGTCATTGTCGATGATGTAGACCTTCGGCATGGGGAGGCCCGCGCGTTGGGCGAGGCCAGCCACGATCCGTTCCAGTTCATGGCCGTCGGCTGGCTGGGCGCGGTACATGCGCAGGATGATCTTGTCGGCGTTCCAATAGGCGAAGAGGTTCATCGCCAGGGCGACCCCGAAGGCGATGACAATGCCCGTCTGGCCGCCGATCACATAACCGACCGCCAGGAACAGGCCCGTCATCGCGGCCAGCAGCAAAGCGGTGCGCATGTAACCCATCTGTCGTCCGTCTCCGATAAAGTGACAACCTCAGCGGCAAGATTGTTATGGGAGCCGTTTGAATCAAGCCCTTGACGTCGCGGCCTTCTGTCCTATCGTCTGTCTCATGAAAAGCGCCGACGAAAAACTGCCCGAAACCCAAGCTGTGCCCGCCACAAAGCCGGATGCTGCCCCAAAGGCGGCACCGCTCCCGCCCAAGGAGTTTGGGGGACCAACCGGCCCGGAACCAACGCGTTACGGCGATTGGGAGCGTAACGGCAGGGTCAGCGACTTTTGACGATCTGCGGGCACGTGAAAGTGAGTGGCCAGAAGCGGTGCCGGCACCCTAGGCTGTGGGCATGAATCGCCGCCTGACCCTTTGCGCGCTCATGGCGCTGTGCTGCCTGCTGCTGTCCGACCCAGCCGCGGCACAGAACAGCGGCACTCTCGTCCAGCCATTTTCCGGTCCGGTAACCTCGCCGGATGGCGCATTGCCCGGCTTCGGCTCGCCGAGCGCGCTCACGCCGGTGCAACCGCCGCAGATCGCACCATCCGCACCGATCCTGACACCCCTTGCCATCGAGACGCCGCCGGCGCCCGTGGTGGTCGAGCTGTTCACGTCGGAAGGCTGCTCATCCTGTCCGACGGCCAATGACTATCAGCGCGAACTTGCGCAACGCCGGGATCTGTTGCCGCTCTCTTTCCATGTCGATTATTGGGACTATATCGGCTGGACGGATCGTTTCGGCGACCCGGCCTTCGCGGCGCGCCAGCGCGCCTATGCCGCGGCGCGCGGCAAGACGATGATCTACACGCCGCAGATGGTCATCGCCGGTGCGATCGAGGTGGTGGGCTCCGATCGCAAGCAGGTCGAAAAGGCGCTGAAGGCGGCCGACCGCCGCCACGCCATGTATGCGCTCAGCCTTGCCAAGGGGCCGGGTGGCGACATTCACCTCGCCTTGCCCCGGGCGGACCTGTCGGTGCCGGCCAGTCTCTGGCTGGTCACCTATGTCTATGAGGATGCGACCGATATCACCGGTGGTGAAAATCGCGGCCAGCATATGATCACCACCAATGTCGTGCGTTCCCTGCGCAAGATCGGCCTGTGGGACGGCACGCCGGATGACCGGATCATCCGTCTCAATGACGCGGAGATCGCCGCCAAGCCGGACGCCTGCGCCATCATCGCCAACGAAGCCGAGTTCGGCCCGGTCGTTGCGGCCGCGGCCTGGGATTTCAAGGATCTGTGGTGACGGAGTTCCGTCCGACGCATCGCCACTACAAAGGCGGGCTCTATCAGAAGCTGTTCGACGCCACGCACAGCGAGACGGAAGAACTGCTCACCATCTATCTCACATCGGATGGCAGGCCGTTCGCGCGCCCCAAGGCGATGTTCGATGGCGTGACGGAGGATGGGCAACGGCGGTTCGAGCCGATTGCCGGTGCGCCGGATCAAGAATAATCGTCATGGTACGTCTTCGCCGACCATGACGATTTAGTCAGGCGCCCTGCCACTCAACGCCTTGTCGACGCCTGCCGCAATCGTCTGGTAGCAATGCTGCGTCAATTCCTTCCGGGAGCGGAAGTCGCTCATCAGCACGGGCGGGTGAAATTCCACCACGACACGGGCGCGCCCGAGGCGCGTGAAGGTCCAGAGATGGCCGCCCAAGGTCATGTCGCCATACCAGGCGACATAGGCCCGGTTGCGATAGCACATCGGCAGGGCGTTCAGCTGCGTATAGGTGATCGAGACCGGCTGCACGGTAAGCGGTTGCCCGCGTGCTTCGCGTTCGGCAACGCTGAGAAGGGCGCTTCGAAACGGCAGCACGCTGTTGCCGTCGTTCGAGGTGCCTTCGGGAAACAGGATGAGATTGTCGCCGGCGTCGAGCCTGCGCTGCAGATCGTCGCGCTGGCGGTGGGTGGTGCCGCGCTTGCGGTCGACGAACACAGTGCGCTGCATCCTGGAAAGCCAGCCGAAAACCGGCCAGCGGCTGACTTCGGTCTTGGCGACGAAGCTTCCCTCGATCAGGCTGCCGAAGACCGGAATGTCGAGATAGGAGGTGTGGTTGCTGACGAACAGGGTGGGCGCCGCCCTCGACATCGTTCCGCGCTGCTCGACATCCAGGCCGATGATGCGACAGGTCAGGCGGTGGTAGAAGCGCGGCAACAGGCTGCGGCCACGGTTGCGCAGCAACAGCAAGGCGAGCTGCGGGAGACTTAACCCGAGTGTCACGCCGAGATAGGTGCCAAGGCGCATGATGCCGCGCAAGCTGGATCCTTCATCCAGCTCGAAATGCCGAGCCGGCTTGCGCGGACCAGACATGGTCAGAGTCGGGCCATGATCAGGAATCGCCGCCGTAATCCGGCCGCGTGTAATGCTTCATATATTTGTCGGTGACCTCGGCCGTCACCACCACAATGGAAACATCGACCGAACCGAATTCATGGTCGATCACGGCGCCGTCGCCGACATGGCCGGAAAGGCGTAGATAGCCCTTGATGAGTGGTGGCAACGACGCCAGGGCCCGTCGCTCGTCGATCTCGCCAAGCGGCATCATGTTCATGTCGACATAGCGCTCCGGCAAGGCCTTGGGGCGGAACTGCGGTGGTGCCAGGTGCCGATGATGGAGATAGGAAAGCGCCATGCGATGGGCATCGGGGTCGATGCCGGGGAAGCTGGCACAGCCGAACATGATTTCGACCTTGTGGAACAGGATGTAATCGGTGATCCCTTTCCACAGCAGCTGCATCGCCATCTTGTTGCGATAGGCGGGATCGACGCAGGAACGGCCCAGTTCCAGAATCTCGCCCGGACGGTTGACCAGCGGCGAGATGTCGTACTCGGCAATGGAGTAGAAGCGCCCAGCGCGCCGCGCTGCTTCGCGACGGAGGAGGCGGTAGGTCGCAACGATGCCCTTGACGCCTGCGCCGCGTGTGCGGTCGACGACGATGAGGTGATCGCAATAGGGATCAAAGGCGTCGAAATCGCGCCCGACGCGGACCATTTCCGGGCCCGGCTGGGCTCCCATTTCGCCGTAGAAGACCCGATAGCGCAGTTCCTGCGCCGCGAGGATTTCGGCTTCCGTTTCGGCAAGCCGCGCTTCCAGGTCGCCGACAATGACTTCGACCGGCCGCTCGCGCCGGGCCGCAGCCATGATCATTTCTCGCCGCCCCCCGAATGAGCTGCCCGCTTATGCTTGGCAATGCCCTGTGTTTCGGCGTCGCTGGCCGCTTCCTTGCCGATCGGCACGGCATAGAGTTCCAGGCGATGGCCGACCAGGCGATAGCCGAGCTCCGCCGCAACACCCTGCTGCAAGCGTTCGATCTGCTCATTGGTGAACTCGATGACGCGACCGGACTGGATGTCGATCAGATGGTCGTGATGATCGTCCTTGGCTTCTTCATAACGCGCCCGGCCGTCGCCAAAATCGCGACGCTCCAGGATGCTCGCTTCCTCGAACAGGCGCACGGTGCGGTAGGCGGTGGCAAGCGAGATGCCGGGATCGACCTGCGCTGCGCGACGGTGCAGCAATTCGACATCCGGATGGTCCTGGGCTTCCGACAAGACGCGCGCGATGATCCGACGCTGGTCGGTCATCTTCAGCCCTTTTTCAATACACAGCCGCTCCAGCCTTGATGGCACGCCCGCCTCACCTGTGGTTATGGTTTTCGACAAATCAGCGATATCCCGAAAAAAAAGGGTTTAACAGGACCGGCAGGCGCAAGCCAGTCTGCCAGCAACCGTCCTGCCCGTCCGGTCCGACGGGTCGAAAGCCCATTGTGCCTTGGTTAAGCACCTGCCGCCAAGACCCTTGCGCGTTCAGGCGGAAAGGCTTGAAGAGCAACGGCTTAGATGAGACCAAACAGTTAATGCGGGGGATAGACGGAGATTCTGGCCAGGGCGCTGTTTTGGAGCGCGCTGCTACCTCAACCCCGACGCGTGGGGCGCCGCTTGCGACCGCCACGGCCCAGGCCGAATTCACGCGCGAGCGACGAGCGCTTCTTGGCGTAGTTCGGCGCCACCATCGGATAGTCGGCCGGGAGACCCCATTTTTCGCGATACTGCTCGGGTGTCATGTCATAGGCCGTGCGCAGGTGGCGCTTGAGCATTTTCAACTTGGTGCCATCTTCGAGGCAGATCAGATAATCCGGCGTGACCGATTTCTTGACCGGCACCGCCGGATCCCGATTGGCGGCGGCAACCTGCTTGTCATGGCCGCCGGGACCGGCACCGATGCCATTGCCGCTTTGTGCCAGGGCGGCACGGGTCTCGGCGATCAAGCGGGGAATGTCGGACATGGCGACGGTGTTATGTGACAGATACGCGACAACGATCTCGGTCACCAGCGGCAGCAAGGGATCGTTCTTCAGCGCGTCGGTCATGAGTGTTCCTCGTAAGCGTCGGCGGGCGGATCGCGCCTCGGCATGGCCGCTCAGCGATCTGGTCGAGGGATAGATAACGGCGGCTCTCTTCCTTGGCAATGAAACCAACCTCAATATTTGCGATTCTCACACATATATCCGCGTTATATGTCAACTTTTGCGTTAATGCTCGATTACACCAAGATCTTCTCAAAGATGAGGGCGTCAATTTTCCCGGCGTAATAAGCCTTCCGGCGACCGCATTGTGTGAAGCCGGCACGCGTATAACAGGAAATGGCCGGGGCGTTCGCGGCAGCGACTTCGAGCAGGGCACGCTTGGCGCCGCCGATGGCTGCCGGCTGTAACAGGGCTTCCAGGAGCGCACCGGCCCATTGTTTGCCGCGGTGGCTGGGCAGGATTGCCAGCAACAGCAATTCAACCTCGTCGGCAGCAGCCAGCGTCAATCCGAAACCGATCGGCTCGTTTTGCCACGTGGTGATGAGGCCGGCAGCACCTGGCATCGCCAGCACATCGGCAAAGGATTGCGACGACCAGGGCTGATCCCAGCTTTCAAGGAAACTGAGGCGGTGCAGTTCGCCCAGCAGGTCCATGTCGAAGGCGGTGACCGGGCGGAATTCCGGGCGGCGCCCGGCACCGGGGAGCGATGTCACCATCGTCACCTACACGGCCTTCGGCAGCGATACGTCAGGTTCGCGCAGATAAAGCGGCACGGCCTTGTGCGCAAAACGCTGGGCCGGATCGGCCGCCAAGCGCAGGACCGCCTCGGCATCCGCGCTGGAAGGTGTCGCGCGTGTCGTGCCTGGCCAGTCCGAGGGCCAAAGGGCAAGGCCGTCGCCGGTCACGATGGCGGGCTGGGCGAGATCGACCAGCCCGCCAATCTCGGCCAGGCTCATGAAGCGCGGCACGGCGCGAAGCGAAAGGTCGGCGGCGAGATGCGCCACATAGGGTTCCTCACGCCGGCTGTCGATAAAAACCAGGATGTCGCCCGCATGTGCGGCGCGCTCGGCCGCGTTCAAGTTGGCGGCAGCTGCCTGGAAATTGGTGATGCCAATGACCGGCTTGTCCAGGGCCAGACCGAAACCGCGCGCTGTGGCCAGCGCGATCCGGAGGCCGGTGAACCCGCCTGGCCCGATGCCCACGGCAATCGCGTCCACGGCCGTCAATGTGCGGCCGGCCGCGCGGATCACCTCATCGACCATCGGCACCAGGATCGCGGCATGGCCGTGGCGCAAATCGACCTTGCGGGCTGCCAGCATGAGCAGGTCCCAAGGTCGATTTGCGCCATAGGTAACGCCCAGCGCCACGGAACAGGTGGCTCCGGCGGCATCCATGGCCAGGATCAGACGATCATCGTGGCTGGCGGTCATGCGGTCCCATGTGTCAGTTGTTGCTTGCTGCACTGCACATTGTAGCCGTCACGGCCACAATCTGCTAAACGCGGTTTAGAACTGTCAGCACCCGGTGGCAAGATGAGCTTGGTCGAGATTACGTCGCCTGAATTCGATGTCGATATCGCTTTGGTCTATGCGACGCCCCACAATCTCAGCGGTTCGCCCATCTATACCAGTGCGGATTGCTACCTGCATGAAAGAGCGGCCGACCTGCTGAGGAAGGCAGCGCACCTTGCCCAGCCACTCGGCCTCCGCCTCAAGATCTTCGACGCCTACCGCCCGTCGGAGGCGCAATGGCGCCTGTGGAACGCCTTGCCGGATCCGGAATTCGTGGCCGATCCGCGGCGCGGCTCGCCTCATACCCGCGGTGTCGCGGTCGATCTCACCTTGATCGACGAGAAGGGCGTTGAACTCGAGATGGGCACCGGCTTTGACGAAGCCGTTCCGCAATCGCACCATGCCGCGACGGATATTCCCGTGATCGCCCAGCGCAACCGCTTCACGCTGCTGGGCATCATGATGGCCGCCGGCTGGGACAATTATAAGAACGAGTGGTGGCACTACCAGATGTTCAACAGCCGCGACTATCCGCTGATCGAGCAATCGCAGCTGCCCAGGCCGATGATGTGAAGACTGCAGCGTGCGCCGCCTGACCGCAACGCGGGTGAAGGCCATGTGGCTTAGTATGCGGAGCCCGGCCCGGCAGCCTTGGCCAGTTCTTCAGCGGTCAGTTGGTCGGCATAGTGGCGCCTGGCCACATCCGGATGCGAGCGCAGACGCCCTTTCAGATAATTCTTGCCGACTTCGCGGAAGAGCGGGTTCTGGGGGTCTTGCGCGACACCTCTGGCTTCCGCCGCCAGTTCCGGCGACAGGGTGAGGACGGGCACAACGGAATCGAGACGGGCGCCCAGGAAGAAGGCGATCGACAGCCGGTCGGTGCCGGCCGGCGGTGTCGTGACACGGTGCACCGTCGCCCGCAGATAGCCACTAGAGGCCATCTCCAGCAATTCACCGACATTGATGATGAAGCTGCCGCGCAAGGGCGGTGCGTCGATCCAGCCGTTGTGGCCTTCGACCTGCAGTCCGCTTTGCGCGTGCTGCAACAGGATCGTGACGAAGCTGCTGTCCTTGTGGGCACCGACACCCTGCTCGCTTTCCGTGGCATCCCGGCCGGGATAGCGGATGATCTTCACCAGTTGATTGGGCTTCTCGGCGTAGATCGGCTCGAACACATCTTCGGCTTGCCCGAGCGAGGCGGCGAAAGCGCGCACTAGGCGAATGGCCAGCGCGGTCGCCTCCTGCTGCCAGCGCAGGATTGCCGGGCGCAGGTCAGGCAGTGCCTGGGGCCATTGATTGGGGCCCTGCAGCCTGACCCAGGCCGGGTCGCCGGGTTGTGGCGTCACCCGCGCGCGCTCTGCTCCCACATCGAGCTGCTCGCGCCAATCGCGCTGCCCGCGCGTCTGTTCCCAGCCGACGCGCGTATAGCCGCGGAAATGAGGCGAGTGCACCATCTCGATCGCATTCTTCTCGGTCTCCGGCAGATCAAAGAAACGCCGCGACAGGACAAAGAGCTGGTCGAGAAAATCCGGATCGATGCCATGGCCGATGAGATAGAAGAAACCGGTGTCGCGCGCGGCACGCCGCAGCTTGGCAAGAAAGGCCTGGCGCTGCGCCGGATCCCCGTCGATCTCCCGGAAATCAAGAATGGGAAGCGTCTCTGCTGTCGCCGCGATGGTCATGGTCTCATTTCCCGGGTCAGGATTTGGGTGTCTCACGCCATGCGCGTGTAGTCAAACCGCCTCGCCAGCCAGCAGCCGAGCTGGATGCCGGTGATCCGGTTCGCCCCGTCGCGCATGAAGGCCAGGGTCCAGTCGCCGGGCGGGAAGTGATCGACGCCGCGCGGGCAGGGCATGACCCAGAGGTCCTTCCCGATCGGCTCCAGCAACTCCATTCGTCCATCGCCCAGCACACCCGAGCAGGCCCCGTAGAATGCGCCACCGGCATCAACAATGCTGAGATCGGCCCCGAGATCTGCACAGCGATAGGCGCCGGCAATATCGGACGTGGCGATGCCATCGCTGGGGATCAGGCGTGACGTTTGATTGTCCTGCGGTCGCTCAAGCCACAATCCATCATTGCCCGGTCCATCCTTGCCCGGTCCATCCTTGCCCGGTCCATCCTTGCCAGGCCGCAGCCGCACGCCCGAGTCAGCCTGCACCGCCGACCCATCGGCCTGGAGCGTGAGCTCGTCAGGACCGGTGCCATAGCGCATCAGCAGGGTTTTGGGACCTGACTTGCCGAGGCGGACGGCGAGGCCGGTTTCCGGTTCGACATAGGTCCCCAGCCAGTCCGGCGCCGGCAGATCGCCGGTGCTTTTCGGATTGTCGATCCCGAGCGCGGCCGCCACGAGTTCCTCGGCCGCATCGCCGGGACTGGCATTGTGGTTGAACAGGACCACGACCGAGAGTCGCTCCGACGCGATGTGAAGCCGCTGGCTGCGCCAGCCGCGCAAGGCACCGCCATGGCGGGTGACCGCCCGCCCGAAGATCGTCTCCCGCGCGAGGCCGAAACCATAGGCGGCGAGGGCACCGTCGCTGAACGTCACCGGTGCCGACAGGCGCCTGTAAAGGCCGCCCGCATTGTCACGCGTGGCATCGATCCAGGCCTCATAGGCAATCATGTCGTCAAGGCTGGCGCCGATCGACGCATCGCCGCCGCCCCAGAACATGCCGTTGACCGCTGGCCGGAAGCCGCTCGACACCGTGCCTTCATAGCCCTCGGAACCATCGGGCATCGCCCGCGTGTCGGCGGCGATGAAGGCGGTGCTCATACCGGCCGGCGCAAAGATGCCAGCCCGGACCAGTTCCGCATAGCTGCGCCCGGACCTTGCCTCGAGGATGTCCGACAGAATCCGGAAATTCTGGTTGGCATATGAATAACGCGTGCCCGGCACGAATTGCAGCGCGCGCGTGGCGCCGATCAGGCGCGCGGCTTCGCGGTTGCCGAAGGGGGTTTCCGCGAGCGCGCCATGCAGCATCGCCACCGCCCAGTAATCCTGCAGGCCGGACTGGTTATGGCAAAGATGCAGCGTCGTCGGCGCCATATCCTTGAGATGCGGCAGGCGCGCCTTCACATCGGCATCGAGCAGCGACGGATCCGGAAAAGTGTCCAGCACAAGGCCGCAGGTGAATTGCTTGGTGATCGAGCAGATCCGGAACAGGCTCCGCGGCGTGAAGGGAAGGCGCCGTTCGGCATTGGCCCAGCCCCAGGCATGGCGGACGATCGCCTTGCCGTCCTTCAGCACGGCCACGGCGCCGCCGGGACCGGCATAGGTTTGTGGCAGGGATTGGAGAACCCGATCAAGACGGGCGATCAGCGACATCGTCATATTCCTGATTTGCCGGATAGGAGGACATAGTGAGCGCGAAGCCCACAGTTACAACAACCCGGAGCATACAAGCCGGCCGAGGCCGAAGTCACGCGCCGACATGCCAGAGAGCCGACATGCCAGAGAGCCGACATGCCAGAGAAGAGGTCAGGCGATCCGGCAGGCCTCATCGAAGGCAAGGCGCGGGTTGCGCGGATGCAGGGCCGCCTTGTCGCCATAGCCGATATTGCAGATGAAGTTCGACCGCCAGTTCGTACCGGCGAAGAAGGCCTGGTCGACCTTGGCCTTGTCGAAGCCGGACATGGGCCCGCAATCGAGGCCGAGCGACCTCGCCGCCAGCATGAAATAGGCGGCCTGCAATGTGCTGTTGCGCAACGCGGTCTCCTCGATCGCGGCGGGCTTGCCGGCGAACCAGGAACGCGCGGTGGGGTCGTGGAACAGGCGCGGCATCAACTCGTAGAATTCCATGTCCATGGCGAAGATCGCTGTCGCGGGTGCCGCCATGGTCTTGGCGCGGTTGCCGTCCGAGAGGCAGGGTTCGAACTTCTTCTTCGCCTCCGCCCCGCGCACGAACAGGATGCGCAAAGGCTGGCAATTGCCGCTGGTCGGCCCCATGCGCGCAAGGTCAAACGCCTGCTGCAAGAGGGCATCCGGCACCGGCCGGTCCAGCCATTTCGAATGTGTCCGCGCTTCGCGGAAAAGGAGATCGAGGGCAGCGTCATCAAGTGCTGGGAGCATGTCGGTCATCCGAGGAATCCAGGCGAGGGCAGCAGCGGAAATGGAAAGGGGCGCCTTGGATTGGCGCCCCTGTCGGCAACTTGTGTGCAGTTCTTAGACCGGCCGAACTTCGAGCACTTCCGGGACGTAGTGGCGCAGCATGTTCTCGATGCCCATCTTCAACGTGGCGGTCGAGCTGGGGCAACCCGAGCACGAACCCTGCATGTGGAGATAGACCACGCCATCCTCGAAGGAATGGAACACGATGTCGCCACCATCCTGCGCCACGGCCGGGCGCACGCGGGTCTCGAGCAGTTCCTTGATCTGGATGACGATCTCGTCATCCTCCTCGCTGCCCTCGGCCGGGGCGGTGGCTCCCCCATCCGACGTCATGGCAGCCAGCATGACCGGCTGGTTGGTGGTGAAATGTTCCATGATCACGCCGAGGAGGGCCGGCTTCAGCAGGGCCCAATCCTTCTCGTCCGCCTTGGTCACGGTCACGAAGTCGCTGCCGAGGAAAATGCGGCGCACACCGTCGACGCCGAACAGGCGCAAAGCCAGCGGTGACCGCTCGGCGCCCTCGACACGGGCGAAATCGGCCGTGCCTTCCGCCATGACGGCGCGGCCCGGCAGAAATTTGAGCGTCGCCGGGTTCGGCGTCTCTTCGGTCTGGATGAACATGGCGGATCTCCGCTAAGATGCTGCTGCTGGATGAGTCGGGAACCGATATCGGTGCTCCAGGCTCCTATAGCATGCAAGTTAGCGCGGGATGGCGCACCTTCAACCCTTATTTTGGCCCTATGATTCCTGGGGCTTAGAGTGGGGGCCTAAAGGACCACAGTTAAAAGGTATTTGAGCCCGGCGACCGGGTTCCCATATACCGCCCACGCGAACTCAAATAAGGCTGAGTAATGGCCACAGCACCGCAATCGCACCCCCCCGCCAACGATGACGATCTGAGCGACGGCATGCCGCGTCCCGGTACCGGGCAGCTCGCCGGCATGCAGCCCGGCCAAGCCAGCCCTGCACTGCGCGCAGACACGAAGGCGCGGCGGATGGTGCCGCTGGCACCCCGTGCCGACCCCTCGATCGCCGCCCCGTCGCTGGTTCCGCTGATGGCGCGGGCCATGGCCGGCGAAGCTTGTCTTGGCTGTCCCGCCGTCGAAGCGGCCTTCCGCTGGCTGCTGGAAGAGGGCAGGTTGATCGCCGATCTGGGTGAATTCGTCACGGATCTGGCGCACCGTTTGACGGAGCACGGCTTCCCGCTGCTGCGCTTCTTCGTCTCGGTCCGCACGCTGCATCCGCAGATCGCCGCCATTGGATATGCCTGGGGCCGCGGCGACAAAGTCGCCAAGCGCGTGGCGCGCGACCATGCCGTCCTCTCCAGCCAGGAATTCCTGAGCTCGCCTTTGCGCATCCTCTATCAGGGCGACGAGCCGGAGATTCGCCGGCGCCTGACCGGGCCGGACGCTCGCTTCGACTTCCCGATTCTCGAAGACATGAAGAAGGCCGGTGCCACCGATTACGCGATCTTTGCCATCCGCCTGCCCGGCGGCGTGCGCTCTTCAGTCTCGATCACCACCGATGCGACGGATGGTTTCCTGGATGCCCAGATGGAGGCATTCCGTACGCTCATCCCGCTTTTGTCGCTGGTGATCGAAGCCCGTGAATGGGCCTATATCGCGCGTTCGCTGATGCATGTCTATCTCGGCCAAGGGCCGGGTGACGCGGTGCTGTCGGGACAGATTCAGCGCGGCGATGCGCGCACGATGGCAGCGGCCATCTGGTATTGCGACCTCCGGAACTTCACCAGGATGTCGAACGAATTGCCACGCGATCTGGTCATCGCGACGCTCAACGATTACTTCGACACCATCGCAAAGCCGGTGATCGAGCGCGGTGGCGAGATCCTGAAATTCATCGGCGATGCCATGCTGGCGATCTTTCCGATGAATGACGATCTCGACCGCGACACGAAGATCCGCGTGGCGCTCGACGCCGCGGTGGGCGCGCTCGACGGATTGCGCGAACTCAATGAACTGCGCATGGCCACCGGCCAGGAACCGCTTGAGGTGGGCATCGGTCTCCATGCCGGCTCCGTCTCCTACGGCAATATCGGCGCCGCCCATGGCGAGGAGGCACGGCTCGATGTCACGGTGATCGGCCCAGCGGTCAATCTCGCGACCCGGCTCGAGGGCCTGTGCCCGCAACTCGAGCAGCCGCTGTTGGCTTCCCGCCAGTTCGCCTCGGTCTGCGGCTCGCGCCTCAGATATCTCGGCAGCTATCCGGTGCGTGGTTTCGACCAGCCCCAGGACGTGTTCGGCCTGCCGGCTTCTTAACTGAAATCAAGTTGATCGATAGTTTTATGATTTCAATGCTGCACTGCAGCATCAATTCTTCATATTTTATCACTATATAACAATTAGTTATTGTGTGAATGGCGTGAGAAATACGACAGTACGCAAGAATGATATTGCGCTGCGGCAATTGTCAGATTTATAGTTGGGATAGGTTCTGGGAGGCTGCTGAAAGAAAATCCCAATTCAAGGAATCATCACATGCAGCTTCTATCGTCGATCGACCTTATCCTCCGCCGTTGGCAGCGCTACGGCGAAGTGCGCCGCGAGCTAGCCACCTATACCGACCGCGAGCTCGAAGACATGGGCATTCGCCGCAGCGACATTCCGGGTATCGCCCGCAAAGCTGCGGCAATGATTGAGACGGGCAGCAGGACCCAGTCCAGCAAACCGCGTTTCGCCAAAGTCGCGCATTCCTGATCGCGCGACCTGGACCATGCTGACTGAGTAAGGCTGGGCCGCCGTCAGCGGTCCAGCATGTTCAGATGCTGCTCGCCATAACGGAGCCCGGCGATGCTGCCGGGCGCCAGCGCGCCGTCGAGCTGTGCCAGTTCCTCGGCACTCAACACGATCTGGGCAGCGGCGATGTTCTCCAGCAGATAACTCTGCCGCTTGGTGCCGGGGATGGGCACGATGAAATCACCCTTGGCGAGCAGCCAGGCGAGCGCCAGCTGTCCCGGCTTCACGTTCTTCTTGGCAGCGATATCCTGCACCAGCTTCGCCGCCGCCATGTTGGCGTCGAAATTCTCACCCTGAAAGCGTGGGTCTAGCTTTCGGTAATCACCGGCAGCGTAACTTTCGGCGCGCTGTGCCGTGCCGGTGAGGAAGCCGCGGCCCAAGGGGCTGAACGGCACCAGGCCGATGCCGAGTTCCTTCAGCACCGGGATGATGTCGGCTTCGAGGTTGCGCTCCCACAGCGAATATTCGCTCTGCAGGGCCGAGACGGGATGCACCTTGTGCGCCCGACGGATGGTCTTCACGCCGGCTTCCGACAGGCCGAAATAGCGCACCTTGCCGGCCTGCACCAATCCCGCGACCGTGTCCGCCACATCCTCGATCGGGATCGCCTTGTCGACGCGGTGTTGATAGAGGAGATCGATGTGATCGGTGCCGAGGCGTGTCAGCGACGCATCGACCGCTTCGCGGATATGCGACGGCCGGCTGTCGGTGCCGTTGATCTTGCCGCTTTCGATGCGAAAGCCGAATTTGGTGGCGATGGTGACGTCGTCACGGCGGCCCTTCAGCGCGCGGCCAAGCAGTTCTTCATTGGTATAGGGGCCATACACCTCGGCGGTATCGAAGAAGGTGCAACCCTCGGCGATGGCGCGGTGGATGACGGCGATCGATTCCTGCTCATTGGCGGGGCCATATGATTGGCTCATCCCCATGCAGCCCAATCCCAGCGCCGACACTTCCAATCCCTGGCGTCCCAGCTTGCGTTTTGGCAGCATGCGCGTGTCCTTTTTGCTTAAAAGAAACAACGCGCCACTCCGATGGGGAGGGCGCGTTGTTGATTGCCTTCAACGACGATGATGAATGGCAGATCGCGCCTTACTTCGGCGCGATGGTCATGATCATCTGGCGGCCTTCGAGCTTGGGGTGAGATTCCACCTTGATCAGCTCGTCGAGTTCGGTGCGGACGCGGTCAAGGACCTTGAGGCCCAGTTCCTGATGCATCATCTCGCGGCCACGGAAGCGCATGGTGACCTTCACCTTGTCGCCTTCCTCAAGGAAGCTCTTGATTGCCCGCATCTTCACTTCGTAATCGTGAATGTCGATGCCGGGGCGCATCTTGATCTCTTTGACCTCGATCACCTTCTGCTTCTTCTTGGCTTCGTTCTTGCGCTTCTGCGCCTCGTACTTGAACTTGCCGTAATCGAGAATCTTGCAGACCGGCGGCACCGCAGTCGGTGAAATCTCAACCAGATCGAGGCCGACTTCGGCGGCCATGGTAAGCGCATCTCTGGTCGATACGACGCCGAGCATCTCGCCGTCTTCCTTGACCAGGCGAACTTCGCGCACATTGATCTGGTGATTGACGCGGGGGCCCTTGTCTTGGGAGGGCGCTGCTTCTGAGGACGGGAACCTAGCTATGGTCTTCTCCTGTTGTGGTTTGCCAAAAAACTTGGCCGAAAATACTTCGGGCAAAACTGGCCCTGAAGGCAATGCACCCGTCGATCAGGGCTGATCGACGGGTGGGTTATGGTTGATTATGCCAAATAAACACTCATTTGAGCAAGCTGCGCGTCTTGAGGCCAATTATGCAACTCGATCAAGGGGCGACTTCGCCTCTGCCGCAAGGGCCGCCACGGCCTCGTCGACGGTAAAGGTTTTCTGTCCTTCCTCGCCCAAGCGACGAATGGCCACCGTACCGGCTTCCTCGTCGCGCTTGCCGACGGCAATGATGACCGGAACCTTGGCGAGCGAATGTTCGCGCACCTTGTAATTGATCTTCTCGTTGCGATAGTCGGTCTCGACGCTGAGGCCGGACGCCTTGAGCTTCCTGGTCAGCTGCTCGGCATAGGGCTCGACATCGGAGACGATCGAACACACCACCACTTGTGTCGGCGCCAGCCAGAGCGGGAATTTGCCGGCATGATGTTCAATGAGAATGCCGACAAACCGCTCCAGGGATCCGAAGATCGCCCGGTGCAGCATCACGGGACGGTGCTTCTGCCCATCCTCAGCGATATAGGCGGCATCGAGGCGTTCCGGGAGGACGAAATCGCATTGCAGCGTCCCGCATTGCCAATCGCGCCCGATCGTGTCGCGCAGCACGAATTCCAGCTTCGGGCCATAAAAGGCGCCTTCGCCGGGATTGAGCGTGTAGCTGAGGCCGGCGGCCGTGGTCGCGGTTTTTAGCGCATCCTCGGCCTTGTCCCAGGTCGCATCGGCCCCGGCGCGCTTTTCCGGTCGGTCGGAGAATTTGACCATCACGTCCTCGAAGCCGAAATCCCTGTAGACCGAGAGCAGGAAGTCGCAGAACGCCTTGGTTTCGCCGACGATCTGATCCTCGGTGCAGAAGATATGGGCGTCGTCCTGCGTGAAGGCGCGGACCCGCATGATGCCGTGAAGCGCCCCTGAGGGTTCGTTGCGGTGGCAGGCGCCGAACTCCGCCATGCGGATCGGCAGGTCGCGATAGCTCTTGATGCCCTGGCGGAAGATCTGCACATGGCCCGGGCAGTTCATCGGCTTCAGGGCCAGCTGCTTGTCGGGATTTTCGTCGTCGGTAATGACGAACATCGCCTCGCGGAACTTCTCCCAATGGCCCGACTTCTCCCAGAAGGAGCGGTCTAGGATCTGCGGCGTCTTCACTTCCTCATAGCCGTTGGTATCGAGGCGGCGGCGGATATAGCTTTCGAGCTTGCGATAGAGACGCCAGCCTTTCGGATGCCAGAAGATGGCACCCGTTGCTTCTTCCTGCTGGTGGAACAGATTCATCTCGCGGCCGAGACGCCGATGGTCGCGCTTTTCCGCTTCTTCCAATTGCAGGAGGTAGGCGGCAAGCTGCTTCTCATCGGCCCAGCAGGTACCGTAAATGCGCTGCAGCTGCGGGTTATTCGCGTCACCCCGCCAATAGGCCCCGGCCACCTTCATCAGCTTGAAGGCCTTGCCGAGCTTGCCCGTCGAGGGGAGATGCGGGCCGACGCAGAGGTCCAGCCAGTTGCCCTGGCGGTAAATCGAGATGTCCTCGTCGGCCGGAATCTCGCCGATCCATTCCGCCTTGAAGCGTTCGCCGATCGTCTTGAAGTATTCGACCGCCTGGTCGCGCGTCCAGATTTCGCGCGTGATGACCTCGTCGCGATCGACGATCTCCTTCATCTTCTTTTCGATGGCGGCGAAATCTTCCGGGCTGAACGGCTCGTTGCGGAAGAAGTCGTAATAGAAGCCGGTCTCGGTCGACGGACCAAAGGTGATCTGCGTGCCGGGGAACAGTTCCTGGATCGCTTCGGCCATCACATGCGCGCAATCGTGGCGCAGCAACTCCAGCGCATCGGTGTGGGTTCGGATGACGATTTCGACCTTCGTATCCGACGCGATGAGTGTGGCAAGGTCGCGGACCTTGCCGTCGAATTTGATGGCCAAGGCCGCCTTGGCAAGGCCGGGCCCGATGGAGGCGGCAAGCTCGGCACCGGTAACCGGGCCGGGAAACTCGCGCTTGGCGCCATCCGGCAGCGTAATCGTCAGCATCACACCCTACAAAACCATTGTTTTCAGCGATTCCGGGCCGAAATAGCCACGGAACGCGGGACTTTAGGGGGAATCCCTATGGTGTCAAGGAGCCGGGCGGGATGCCCGGCTTGCCTCAACCCGTCGCCACGGGGCCAAAACGGCCCCTGGGGCGGATGTCGGTCGCGGCCTCCGGTACATCGGTATTGTCGGGTGCCGCGGCACCTGCCAGGGGCAGGGACAGCGTGAAGCGCGCGCCGCCGCCTGGATTGTCGGTGATTCGCAGCGAACCGCCGTGGGTTTCGGCAATGCGCTGGGCGATGGCGAGGCCGAGGCCGGCGCCACCGCTGGCTTCAGGGCCAAGGTCGCCAGGCAACCCGTCCCGCTTCTGGCGCCTGACACCCTGCCAGAAGCGCCGGAAAAGCAGCTCGCGCTCCTTCGGCGGAATGCCTGGACCGCGGTCGCTGATGGTGACGCTACCAGCTGGATCGACGCTGATTTCAACCTCGGTCTCGATCGCCGTGAAACGCAGCGCGTTCTCGACCAGATTGCGCAGCGCCTGATAGAGCGCGTCCTTGTTGCCGTGGACCAGGACCGGTTGCTCCGCGCCGCTCACCCCGACCGAGCGGTTGCTGCGAATGGCGAGTGGCGCGAGCAAGGCTGCAAGATCGATGGCGATGTCCGAAAGATCGGCCGTTTCCGAGGGGTCGATGGTGAGCGATTCCAGTTGCGCGACCAGCAGCAGCTGGTTGACGAGGCGCGTCATGCGCTGCACGTCGCTCTTCAGGGCATCGGTGCCCTGATTGCGCGGCAGGGTATCGAGATGGGCGGACAGAATGGCCAGCGGCGTCCGCAGTTCGTGGGCCGCATCGGCCAGAAAATCGCGCTGCGCCTGGAACCCGTGATCCAGCCGGTCGAGTGCACGGTTGATGGCGAGCACCGGCAATTGCAGCTCCGCTGGCAGCTCCTCGGTCGGTAGCCGCAGGCCGGTCTGCTGCGGGCCGATTCTGGCTGCCAGCCGGCGCAACCTCTGCAGCGGTTTCAGGGCCGATCTCAGGGAAAGCGTCAGCGCCAGGACCAGCACCAGCAGGAGCGGCACGCCAACCGGCACGAATTCGCCCAGCCATTCGTAGGCCAGCGCATAGAGGCCGGAATCCGTCGGTGTATCGACATCGGCGATTTCCAGGATGACCGGGTGGCCGTCCACCATCAGGGACACGGCAATGAGGTAGATATTGTCCTCGGTCGCCTTGTCGATGCGCCAAGTCAGGTTGAAGGTGCCGGTCGGCATGCCGATGACGCTTTTCGCAGCACTCATGCCGGCAATTGCCGTCAATGTTTCGGAATAGCCGCCGCGCTCGATTTCGCTCCCGTCGGCGCGCCGCAGGATAAAGGCCTTCTCGTCCGTCAGCTGCACGTCTTTCACCTGCCACAGACCGTTGTCGGTGACGGTGATATGAGGTGTTACCAAGTCGATATAGGAAAGCAGGCTGCTCGTCGGCAGTTCCGTGTCATCGGTGCGCGAGAACAGGAAGGTGGCGAGCCCCGTCAGCAGGAAGGCAAGCACGAACACACCGAGCAATCGCACGGTCAGCCTTGATTGCAGCGAGGAACCGGCGCGGGCCATGGCTGATCTTAACCGTCTCGTTGGGGCCCAGTCCACTCAGGGCCGATGGGCGCGCGGTCAGGGGTGGTCCATGACCATGTAGCCGACGCCCCGCACCGTATGCAGGTTGATGTCGGCGCCGAGGGAGCCGAGCTTCTTGCGGAGGCGGGATACAAGGACTTCAAGCGCATTCGAACCCACTTCATCGCTGAAACTGTAAAGCCCTTCCTCGATGGCGCCGCGGCTGATCACCTTGCCGGGACGGCGCAGCAGGATCTCCATCAATGCCAGTTCCCGCCGGGTCAACGTTGCCGTCTTGCCGTCGATCGTGAAACTGGGCCCAACGGTATCGAGACAGATATTGCCGAGTGTCAATTGCACACTGAGGGCGGCGCCGGGGCGGCGCAGAAGCGCTTTCACGCGCGCCACCAGTTCCTCCATCGCGAAGGGCTTCGCGAGATAGTCGTCGGCGCCAGCATTGAGCCCGCCCACCCGGTCGCTGAGGCCGTCGCGTGCGGTCAGGATCAACACCGGCGTGCGATCGCCCGTGGCGCGTCGCTCCTTCAGCAGTGCCAACCCGTCACCATCCGGGAGCCCCAGATCGAGGATCACGGCGTCGAAGCCACTGGCGTCGAAGGAAACCTTGGCGGTCGCGCAGCTGTCGGCGCGGTCGACCGCAAAACCGGCGTCCCTGAGGGCCTTTTCGAGAAACTCCGAGAAGCGGTCATTATCTTCAACCAGCAACAGGCGCATGTCGGTGCTTTCAGTGGGATGCGGTCAGGCCAAGTTATTGTCGACCGCTGACAGGAACCTGACAAGATTGGGGATGCGCAATTTCTCGTGTCAGAATACATAGTTAGGTGCTATGCCATCAACAAATGAGCCAAGCTGACAAGATCGCCGCCGCAAAATTCGATCCCCAACTGCCGATCGCAGCCCTGCTGCCGCAGATCGGGGCGTCCCTGGCGGCCGGACCAAATCTGGTGCTGGAGGCCCCGCCCGGCGCCGGCAAGACCACCCAGGTGCCGCTGGTCCTCCTCGATGCACCGTGGCGCGGCGATGGCAAGATCATCGTCCTTGAACCCCGGCGTCTCGCGGCGCGGGGGGCGGCGCATCGGTTGGCGGCCCATCTGGGCGAGACGGTGGGCGGCACGGTCGGCTACCGCGTGCGCCTCGACCGCAAGATCGGTCCGGCAACCAGGATCGAATGCGTCACCACCGGCCTCTTCCTGCGGCAGTTGCAGGGCGATCCTGAATTGAAGGGCATCGCCGCCCTCATCTTCGACGAGTTCCATGAACGCAGTGTCGAGGCCGATCTCGCTTTGGCCTTTGCGCTGGAAGCGCAAGCGAGTTTTTGCCCGGACCTCCGCCTCGTCGTCATGTCGGCGACATTGGATGGTGCCGCCATCGCCGGCCTGATGCCGGGCGCTATGCGTCTCACCAGCGAGGGCCGCGCCTTTCCAGTGACGACCCATCACCTGGGTGATGATGCCAAGACCTGGATCGAGAAGCAGATGGCCTCGGCGATCCGCCAGGCGCTGCGCGATGAGAGCGGCGACATCCTGGCTTTTCTTCCGGGCCTGGCCGAAATCCGCCGGACGGAGCGCGAATTGGGCGGGGTGGGCGATGCCGTCGTGCTGCCGCTTCATGGTGACCTGCCCCTGGCGGATCAGGAACGCGCCATTCACGAAGATGCGCAGGGCCGCCGCAAGATCGTGCTTGCCACCAGCATCGCGGAAAGCTCGCTCACCATTGCGGGTGTCCGCGTCGTCGTGGATAGCGGCCTCCGGCGCGTCGCCCGTTTCGACCCGGCGACCGGCATGACACGGCTCGTCACCACCAAGGTGGCCCTCGCCAATGCCGATCAGCGTCGGGGCCGTGCGGGTCGATTGGGGCCGGGCGCCTGTTATCGCCTGTGGAGCGCCAACAGCGAACGCGCACTCAGCCCGCAGCCGGCGCCGGAGATTCTCGAAATCGATCTGGCGCCGCTGGCCCTGGAGCTCGCAGCCTGGGTCATCGATGATCCGGCGAACCTCGCCTTGCTCGATCCGCCGCCACAAGCCGCCCTCGCCCAGGCGCGCGAGCTGCTGCGGGAATTGGGCGCGCTCGATACCGGCAACCGCATCACGGTCCATGGCCGCGCCATGGCGGAGCTGGGATTGCATCCGCGCCTCGCCCACATGCTGATCATTGCCAAGGGTCGCGGACCCAAGGGATCCGGTCTCGGCGCACTTGCCTGCGATATCGCAGCACTCTTGAGCGAGCGCGATATCATCTCCGGAACCGGGCGCAGCGCCGATCTTGGACAGCGTCTGGAAATGCTGGCGTCGGGCGGCGGCGACCGCCACGCCCGGTCGCGTATCCAGCAGGCGGCCAAGGATTGGCGCCGGCAACTTGGCATCGGGCCGGAGCAGAACGCCAGCCGGTCTGCTGCCGGCGGCATCGTGGCGCTAGCCTATCCCGATCGCCTGGCGCAGCAGCGCGGTGGGCAAGGACAGTACCGGCTGGCCTCGGGTCGTGGCGCCGAACTCAGCATCGAGTATCCGCTGTCGCGCGAACCCTATCTTGCGGTGGCCACCTTGGATCAGGGCCAGAAATCCGCCCGCATCTATCTGGCCGCCCCGATCACTCTCGCCGAGATCGAGGAAGATTTCGCCGACCTTATCCAGGTGACGCAATCCGTCACCTGGAATGCGCGGACCGAAATCGTCGAGGCCAAACGCGAACGCCGCCTGCTGGCGCTGGTGCTGGAAGAAAAGCCCCTGCAGAAACCGGACGTGGAACTGGTGCGCACTGCAATGCTCGATGGCATCCGCCAAATGGGCCTCGATGCCCTGCCATGGTCGGCGGCCACCAAGACGTTGCGCGCCCGCGTGGCTTTCCTGCGTCGCGTGCTGCCGGAAAAGAACTGGCCGGATTGGTCGGATGACGCTTTGCTCACGAGCCTGCCTGATTGGCTGGGGCCGCATCTGGATGGCGTGTCGCGGCGCGCGCATCTCGAGCGCATCGATCTTCATGCAGCTCTCACTGACAGCCTCGACTGGCAGCAGCGCCAGGCATTGGACAATCTGGCCCCCACTCATCTCGACGTGCCGTCCGGCTCCCGCGTGCCGCTCGATTACGACAGCGGTGACCAGCCGATCCTCGCTGTGCGCCTCCAGGAAATGTTCGGTGCGACCGAAACACCGCGCCTCGCCGGCGGCCGCGCGCCGGTCCTGCTCCATTTGCTCTCACCGGCACGACGGCCTGTGCAGGTGACACAGGACCTCACCAGCTTCTGGTCGAATGCCTACAAGGCCGTGAAGGCCGATTTGAAGAGCCAGTATCCCCGGCATTACTGGCCCGACGATCCGCTGGTCGCCGAACCCACGGCGCGGGCGAAGCCAAGACCGAGGTGATGAAGCTGCACGGCTTTCCCGTCATGCCCGC
>NZ_CAMDRA010000036.1 GCF_945906275.1 Dongia mobilis | reverse complement strand
CCACCCTGCTGGCCCTGGCGATCGGTTTTTGGGCGACGCGCCGGCTGGCCGTGATGCCGTTGGTGACGGCTATCGTCGTCACCATTTTCGGTGGCCTTACCCTGTGGCTCGACAATGATATCTTCATCAAGATGAAACCCACGATTGTTCAGGGGCTATTCGCTGTGATCCTCTTTGGTGGCTTGGTGCTGAAACGCCCGACCCTGCAGTTCGTCATGGGTGAGGCCTTGAAGCTCAGCGACGCAGGCTGGCGGCAGCTGACCTTGCGGTTCGCCTTGTTCTTCACGGCGATGGCCATCCTCAATGAAATCGTTTGGCGCAATGTCCCGGAGGGTACCTGGATCAATTTCAAGGTGTTCGGCATTCTCGGCCTCACCATGCTGTTCAGCCTGGCGCAGATGCCGTTGATGAAGCGACATATGATCGAAACACCCAGCGAGCCTGGCTGACATAGCGCACATGCCACCTGCCCTCCTCGCCCTTCTGCCGGAGATGGGCGCCAGTGCTGCAGCGCTGGTTTTCGCCACTGTCTTCCTCGCCGGCTTCCTGCGCGGCTTCACCGGTTTCGGCTTTGCGCTTGCCGCGGTCCCGGTCATTACACTGTTCGTCGAACCGGCGTCCGTCGTCCCTTCCATCCCGATTGTCGCCATGGTGGCCGGTGCCGAGCAGATGCGCCGTGCCTGGCGTGTCGCCAATTGGCATGCCATCCGGCGACTCCTCATCGGTGCGGTGCTGGGGGCGCCGGTCGGTGTGCTGGCCCTCTCCTATCTGCCGGCCAACATCATGCGCGCCTTGATCGGGCTGGTGCTGCTGTTCGCGGTGCTGGCCCTGTGGCGCGGCTATCGCTTCAAGGAACGGCCGCCCACCTCGGCGCAAGTCGGGATCGGCATTGCCTCGGGCCTTCTCAACGGCGCCACGGCAATGGGTGGTCCGCCGGTCATCCTGTATTTCCTGGCAGCGCCCGAAGGTGTCGCCATCGGGAGGGCATCGCTGCTGGTTTATTTCTTCTTTATTTCCGCCTGGAGCATCGTCGCTCAGACGGTTGCGGGACTCATCGACCTCAAGGTCGTCGTTCTGGCGTTCCTGATGATTCCGGTGATGGCTCTTGGCAATGTCATCGGCGACCGCATGTTCAACCGTTCAAAGGCCAGCACCTATCAGCGCATAGCGCTTGGCTTCCTGTTGGCTATCGCCATCCTTGCCATCGTGCGCGCCACGATCGGCTGACGTCGCCCTATGCCTATTGTGAGTGGGGTAAGCCTTTGCTACCCTCCTTCGCAATTGCGGGACGAGAAAATTGACAGATTTCGGGCACACGATCATTGGGCCGGATGGCAGCGTTTTGGGAGCGGGTGACAAGGTCCCCTGTGAACTGGCGATGCAACGTGCCAGCAACGAATCCCGTCGCGTTTATGAGGCCTGGCACAAGCTGCGCATGAACGGAAACCTGCCAGGCTTGACCGATTGGGAAAATGCCAAGGCCGTTCCAGATCTCCAGCACAGCGTGCTGGTGACAGAGATCCTCGCCGAGCCGCATGATTATCGCTACCTCAAGCTCGGGTCCCGGGCGATTGAAGTGCGCGGGTACGATCCTACAGGCAAGACCGTCCGCGATTGCTACGAAGGTGACGCGCTCGTCTTCGTCCTGGACAATTACGACCAGGCCATTGCCTACCCCTACGGCATTGTGGACTTTTCAATCGAAGTCGTCAGAGACCACGACTTCATCGAACTGGAAACATTGCTGCTGCCACTGGCCGATGATGGCAGCACGCCCAGCCACGTTCTCGTCTATGGCCATTTTCTCTTGCGATGACAGGTTCAACTCACCTCGATCCCGCCAACTGGGATGGCGAAGTCCACTATCTGCCGAGGCCTACCGGGCGATCCGACATGATTGCCAACGTACAGGCCTATTGGCTGCGCCAGTGCCTGGGCAAGAGCTTCCCGACGCGCGCCGATATTGATCCGCTCTACCTCGTGGCAGCTTTGCCCTATCTCTCGCTCGCCACCATCCAGCCGGAGCCGTTCCGGGTGCAGTACCGGTTGGTCGGCAGTGAGGTTGCGCGCTTCTACGGCACCGAAATGCGCGGCAAATGGGTCGATGAAATGACGATCTGGCCGGCGCAGGACATCGTTGATACCCATGACACCTATCGCCGCATCTTCGAGCAGCGCGTGCCGAATTACGGCCTGTCGCTGATCGGCTGGGGAGAGCGCGAGGACCATGTGTTCGAGTTCGCGCGCTTTCCGATCTCGGAGGACGGGCTCAATGTCACGCATTGCCTCGGCATCGACGATTTTTCGATGATCGAACCGCCCCTGGGCCGGGCAATCTGAGGCCGGCCCAGGCTGGTCAGGGGACGATCAGGATCGGCGTTCCGTCCGGCACCAGTCGCCATATCTCTTCGATCTCGGCATTGTCGACGGCGATACAGCCCAGGGTCCAGTCGATCTTCGGGGCGCTGTCGAACGGGTAGGCATTGGGCAGGCCGTGGATGAAGATGTCGCCGCCGGGCGGCACGCCGAGAGCTGCGCTGAGAAGCCGGTCCGAATCATTCGGATAGGAAATGTGCAGAGAGAGATGATAGGCGCTGTCCGGCTTGCGGAAATCGATGATGTAACTGCCCTCCGGCGTGCGCTCATCGCCCTCTTGCCGCTTGGGCCCATCCGGATCGCCACCCAGAGAAATCTCGTATGAGCCGATCACGCGGCCATTTCGGCGCAGTTCCAGACGACGGTCGGACTTGTCGACAAAGACCAGGTCGGCCGCCACGTCATCGGCTATTGCCGGGCCGCCTGTCGTGCCGAGCATCGCCGCAAAAAAGAATGCTATCCAGCGCATGAGCTAGGGATAGGCGCCGCACTGGGCGAAGTTGTGGCGTCATTGTGGTGCAACGGTGGGAACGCTCGCGCCCACCGCCAGGCGCTTTGATCTGCGTCAATGCCGGCCTTCGCCGAAACCCTCAATCATTGCAGCTTGGGATAGTCCTTTTGGGGAGGACGAGGGCCATTCCGGCCACCCAGAGGATAGGACGAAAAGCAATGAGCAATGCTCGCCGCGTACAGACCGTGCTGGCGTCGGCCTTGATCGCGACGGCCACGATTGCCCTCTCGGCCTGCGGAAGCCTCGGCCCAGAGTCCGTGCCGCGCGACAGGATCGACTATGCAACCGCCATCGGCGATTCCTGGAAGCAGCAGACACTGCTCAGCATCGTCAAACTTCGTTACGGGGATCTGCCGGTGTTTCTCGACGTGCAGCAGGTCATTGCCGGATACCAGTTCAACAGCACGGCCGCGGCGGGGTTCAATGCCTCCAACACCACGCTGGAGAATCCGTCGCCATCGTTCCTGACACTCGGCGGCAGCGTCCTGATCCAGGGCAGTTACCGGGATAGCCCGACGATCATCTATACGCCGACCGTCGGGTCCGACTTCCTGACACGGCTGATGACACCGATTCCGCCCAGTGCAGTCCTCTTCCTGCTGCAGGCCGGCTATGCCGCCGACGGCGTGTTGCCGTTCACCCTTGATTCAATCAACGGCATCAACAACAAGTCAAATCGACGCGTCAATATGGGGCGGCCTGCCGATCCGAGGTTCGCCCGCCTTGGCCAACTGATCCGGGAAATGCAGACAGCCGGCGCACTCGAGATCCGTGTCGTCAAGCAGAAGGATGCCGCCGAGACCTCCGTCATTGTCTTCAAGCCGCGGCAAAACGATCCGGAAACCGAAGCCAAGAGGAAAGAGATCGCCGAGATTCTGGGATTATCGCCGGATCTGCAGGACATCAGTGTCTATTACGGCGGCAGTTCCGGCAGGAACGACGAGATCGCCATGCAAACGCGCTCGATGCTGCAAGTGATGATCGAACTTGGCTTCGACATCCCCTTGCCGAGTTAGGACATCGCCGAGGGAAAGGCCTGGCCAAATCCGGAGACCCTTCGGGGAGGCGACGGCAAAGACGTTCTGTTGCGCATCGCCAGCGGCGAAACACCTCCGACCGATGCCTATATTTCGGTACCCTATAACGGCAGATGGTTCTGGATCCGGGATACCGACATCGCGTCGAAATACGCGTTTTCGTTTGTGATGCTGTTGTTCTCGGTCTCTGACAAGGGAGCACAGGGCACAGCACCCGTGGTCACGGTCCCGGCAAATAACTGAAGAGTGCTATCCGCCGACCGCCAGCGACCGGCAAAATGAAAGGGCGCCACCAGAGCGCCCTTTCTGTACGGAGCAGGATTTCGTCAGACGTTGCTGTCCGGTGTTGCCGCCTTCTTCTTGGCGATGAACTCTTTCAACGCTTCGTCGATCGCGGGATCGAGTGCCGGGGCTTCGTATTCCGACAGCATCCGCTTGAAGATCTTGTTGGCGCGGGTGGCCGCATCCTGGGCGCCTTCGGCTTCCCATTGTTCGTAGGAATTGTTGTCGGCGATGTTGGAGCGGTAGAAGGCCGTCTCGAAATTGGCCTTGGTATGGGCGCAGCCGAGGAAATGGCTGCCGGGGCCGACTTCACGGATGGCGTCGAGCGCCTGGCCATTTTCGGAAAGATCGATGCCCCTGGCCAGGGTCTGCATCATGCCGAGTTGATCGGCGTCCATGATGAACTTCTCATAGCCGGCCGAGAGGCCGCCTTCGAGCCAGCCCGCGCCATGAAGGACAAAGTTCGTGCCGGCCTGCAGGGTGGGTAGCAGAGTCTGGGCGCTTTCATAGGCCGCCTGCGCGTCGGCGATCTTGGAGCCGCAGAGCGAGCCGCCGGTACGGAACGGAATACCGAGGCGACGCGCCAGCTGGCCAGCCGCCAGGGAGACGAGCGTCGGTTCCGGCGTGCCGAAAGTGGGCGCTCCCGACTGCATCGAGATCGAGGAGGCGAACACGCCGAAGATCACCGGCGCGCCCGGATTGTAGAGCTGCGAGGTGCCGGCGCCAGCCAGCACTTCCGAGAGGACCTGTGCCAGCGTACCCGCCGCCGTCACCGGGCTCATGGCGCCCGCGAGGATGAACGGCGTCGTGATGCAGGCCTGGTTGGCGCGGGCATAGACCTTCATGGCGCCCAGCATGGTGCCGTCCCAGACCATCGGCGAATTGGCGTTGATCAGGCTGGTGATGACCGTGTTCTTGGCGACAAAATCCTCGCCGAACAGGATGCGCGCCATGGCGACGGTATCCTCGGCGCGCTCGGGCGCCGTGACCGAGCCCATGAAGGGCTTATCCGACAGCTTCATATGGCTGTATACCATGTCGAGATGCCGCTTGTTGACCGGCAGATCGACCGGCTCGCAAACGGTGCCGCCCGAATGATGGATCGAGGGCGACATGTAGGCGAGCTTCACGAAATTCTGGAAGTCGGCGATGGTCGCGTAGCGGCGGCCATTGTCGAGGTCGCGCACGAAGGGCGGACCATAGACCGGCGCAAACACCGTGGCGTTGCCGCCGATCTGGACATTGCGATCAGGGTTGCGGGCGTACTGGATGTACTGCTTGGGCGCCGATTTCTGGATGATCGAGCGCGGCAGGCCGCGCGGGAAGCGGATGCGGGTGCCCTTGACGTCGGCGCCGGCCTTCTTCCACAGATCGAGCGCTTCCGGCTCGTCGCGGAACTCGATGCCGATTTCCTGAAGAATGGTGTCGGCGTTGCGCTCGATGATGCTCAAGCCCTCTTCGTCCAGCACCGTGACCAGCGGGATGTTGCGCACGATGTAGGGGTTCTGGACGATGGTCGGCTTCTGGCGAAGGGCGCGCCTGGCGTCGGCGCCACCGCGCGTGCGGCGACCGGTAACCGGCTGGCCTTCCACGGCGTCAGAAAGCGGTTCCACATTGGACATGATGAAGGGCCTTTCCCGTGAATCAAACTAATAGACCGATGACTTATTCACCCATTATCGGTATTGGCCATATCGGCACCGGAAGGCCAGCTTCTCTAGCGAAAGCGCGACAACCCCTCACCAGATAGCGCCAAATGCGCCATCCCGGAAAACATTGATTTTGCGGCGCAATAGCCGATCTTGTCCTATTTGCGTCAGCGCTGGAGCCCTGGCGCATTTCGGGCAATTTGCGGTCGCAACCAGCCCGACCACCGGTCCGAATGGGTCTGGGGACGGCCCCAAAATCGCAGGAAAAACAGCCGGCTAGCGCCCATACTATCCCATTCGTGTCGCGCGGCATTTTGCTAATGTCGCAAACAGGCGGCAATGGCGTCGCCGCGGCACCCTATAGTCTCGCCAAAATACCATATCGGAGTCACGGGCAATGGCAGAGTTTCCGGCAAAAGCGAAGGTCGTCATCATCGGGTTGGGCGGGATCGTGGGTGCATCGGTCGCCCACCACCTCGTCGAGCGCGGTTGGGACGATATCGTCGGCATCGACAAATCCGGCGTGCCCACCGACATCGGCTCGACGGCGCACGCGTCCGATTTCTGCTACATGACGAGCCATGACTTCCTGTCCTGCTGGTCGTCGCTCTACTCGATCGATTTCTACTCGAAGATGGGCCATTACGAGCGCATCGGCGGCCTCGAGATCGCCCGCATCGGCGACGATGGCCGCATGGCTGAGATCAAGCGCAAGGTCTCGTCGGCCAAGGCCTTCGGCACCCGCGCGCGCCTGATCGAACCGGCCGAGATCAAGAAGAAGCTCCCGCTCATCGAAGAAGACAAGGTGCAGGGCGGCCTCTGGGACCCCGATGCCGGCCTCGTCATCCCGCGTTCGCAGACCGTTGCCGGTAAGCTGGTCGAGCAGGCCGAGAGTGCCGGCAAGCTCAAGGTCTTTGCCCACACCTCCGCGACATCTCTCGTCATCGAGAAGGGCCGTATCAAGGGCGTCGTCACCGACCGCGGCACCATCATGGCCGATTACGTCGTGGTCTGCGCCGGCCTGTGGGGCCGCCTGATCGCGGAGATGGCCGGCGAGGATCTGCCGGTGATGCCGGTCGACCACCCGCTCTGTTTCTTCGGCCCCTATACCGAATTCGCCAAGACCGGCAAAGAAATTGGCTGGCCGCTGCTGCGCGACCAGGGCAACTCCGCCTATATGCGCGACACCGGCGATCCCACGACGGCCGAAGGCGGCATGATCGAATGGGGCTATTACGAGGAGAAGAACCCGCGCCTCCTGCATCCGCGCGATCTCCTCGAAAAGCACGAGGCGCGGCTCTCGCCCTCGCAGCGCGATCTCGACATGGACCAGATCATCGAGCCGCTGGAGCGCGCCATCGAGCTCACGCCGATCCTCGCGGAGCTCGGCTATGAGGAAAAGCGCTCGTTCAACGGCCTGCTGCAGGTCACGACCGATGGCGGTCCCTCGATCGGCGAAAGCCAGAAAGTCCGCGGCCTGTGGTATGCGGTCGGCATCTGGGTGAAGGACGGCCCCGGCATGGGCAAGCTCATCGCCGATTGGATGACCGACGGCCGCACGCCGATCGACCATAACCGGATCGACTTCGCCCGCTTCTACCCCCACATGATGGAAGAGAAGTTCATCGAGGGCCGTTGCGGCGAAGCCGCGCGCAAGATCTACAACCCCGCCGTCCATCCGCGCGAACCCTATGACACCGGCCGCAACGTTCGCCGCTCGCCTTTCTATGAGCGCGAAAAGGAACTCGGCGCCTATTTCATGGAATTGGGCGGCTGGGAACGCGCCCATGGCTACAAGGCTAACGAGCATCTCCTCGAAAAATACGGCAACCGCGTCCCGGTGCGCGAGAACGAATGGGACAACCGCCATTTTTGGCGCGTCTCCAATGCCGAGCATCTCGCGATGAGCGAGGACTGCGGCATCGTCAACCTGTCGCATTTCGCGATCATCGACATCGAAGGCCCAGATCACGTGGCACTGCTGGAATGGCTGTGCGCGGCCAAGATCGGCGGCGACAACATGATCGGCAAGGGCATCTACACCCACTTCCTTGACGACGAAGGCATGGTGCGCGCCGACTTCACCGTCATCCGCATGGCCGACCGCTGCCGCTTCATCGACGGCGCCGATGCCGGCCCGCGCGATTTTCATTACATGCGCCGTGTCGCCGAGGACAAAGGCTTCGACGTCACCATCACCGACGTGACCTCGCACTATGTCACCATCGGCATCTGGGGCCCGAACGCCCGCACGACGCTGCAGAAGGTCGTCGAGGACCCGGCCGGCCTCAGCCACGAGGCCTTCCCCTTTGCAGCCATCAAGCCGCTCAAGATTGGCGGCAAGAACGTCGCTGCCTTCCGCATCTCCTATGTCGGTGAGCAGGGCTGGGAACTTCACATGAAGTATGAAGACGGCCTCGCTGTCTGGGACGCCTTGCGCTCGACCGGCGTCATGGCCTTCGGTGTCGAGACCTACGCCAACAGCCGCCGCATGGAAAAATGCCTGCGCCTGCAGAACGCGGATCTCCTGACCGAATACAATCTGATCGAGTCAGATCTGGCGCGCCCCAAGGTCAAGGACGTCGATTTCCGCGGCAAAGCGAAGCACCTCGAATACAAGGCCCGCGATCACCAGCCGGCCATGCTGTGCACGCTGGTCATGACCGACAACATCGACAAGAAGGGCGTCGCCCGCTACCCCGTCGGCAACATGCCGGTGATGGACCCGGCGACCGGCGAGACTCTGGTCGACGAACTCGGCCGCCGCTCCTTCACCACCTCAGTGGCCTACGGCCCCACCATCGGCAAGAACATCGCCCTGGCCTATCTCCCCTGGGCCTATTGCCAGACCGGCCGCAAGCTGCAGGTCGAATACTTCAGCGAAACCTACCCCGTCGAAGTCGTCGCCATCGGCTACAAGCCGCTTTATGACCCGGAGAATTTGAAACCCAGGACGTGATGGGCTATTCATCTGCACCGGTCTCAATAGACAAAGCCCCAGCTGAAAGGCTGGGGCTTTTGTTTTTGCTATTCCCGTTCCTTATCGTCATCCTCCGCGAAGGCGGAGGATCCACGAGTTGCTTTCTTCAGTTGCCGCCAAACTCGTGGATGGTCGGCCTGCGCCGACCATGACGATTACAAGTGACGTAGCAGGACACAAATTCGCAGCCTGCCCGCCCCCACCTCCATCAGTCAAGCCGCCCAGAAATTCCTGCGGATCGCGCCCGCGATCACCGCACGGCCGATGGATCTGCCAGCGTTGGAAAAACGTCGCCGCGAGACTCATGCGCTTTATGCGCCGACGGGATACAAGCTGCTGAGCGACCTCGGTGGCACCGTCGACGAGGTGATGCTGGGCTCGGTGCGGGCGCAGCGGATCACGCCGAAGAACGCGAAGATGCCGAACGTCATCCTCTATCTCTTCGGCGGCGGGTATGTGCAGGGATCGCCGGATGAGGATCTGGAGATTACGGCGCAGCTGGCGGACCTCACCGCGCAGCGCATCTATGCGCCCCATTACGCGCTAGCGCCGGAGAAGCCGTTTCCCGCGGCCCTCGACGATGCACTTGCGGCTTACCGTGTTCTGGTCGATGAGCAGGGTGCGGCAAACATCACGGTCATGGGCGAATCCGCCGGCGCCGGTTTGGCGCTGCTGACGATGCTGGCTGCCTCCAAGGCGGGGCTGAAGATGCCGCGCAGGCTGGTGCTGCTCTCGCCCTGGTCGGATCTCAGCAAGACCGGCGACACGCTGACCACCTTGGAAGGCTGCGATCCCTCGCTGCATTACGAGATGACTTTGGAACCGGCGGCCAGGTCTTTTGCCAATGGACGCGATCTCACCTCGCCGGAGATTTCACCGCTCTATGCCGCGTTCTCCGAGGCGTTTCCCAAGACGCTGATCACGACAGGCACGCGCGACCTTTTCCTCAGCGACTGCGCACGCCTCTCCACCAAAATGCGGGCATCGGGCATCGATTGCGAGCTGCGCGTCTGGGAAGGCATGTGGCACGTCTTCGAGTATTATACCGACTTGCCGGAGGCGCAGGCTTCCCTGGCGGAGATCGCGCGCTTCATCACGGGGCCGGGCTGAACATACGTTTCAGCGTCCGATCCTTCAGCCAAAAATGATGGAACAGCGCGCCCAGCGCATGGATGACGATGAAAGCGATGAAGAGCGGCTTGCCGATCTCGTGCACCTCGCCGATTTCCTCGTTCACATAGACCGCGAGCAGGCCGGTGACCGGCACGAGCACCAGCAGCAGATAGAAGATGCCATGGACGATCCTGGCGGCGAGGACGGCGCGACCTTCGCCGATCGGTGCCGGCATGCCCTGGATGCGGTGCACGATGATGCGCAGGGCGACAAGGACAAGGATCGCTATGCCGACCCAGTAATGAGCATCGGCCAGAAACAACTCGGTCGGGTCGGGCACCTCGCCCTCCTCGATCGCCTCGGCCACTTCGCCCATGCTTTCGCCGAAGATCAGCTGGAACAGCACCATGAGGGCGATTGTCCAATGCAGGACGATCTGCAGTCCGGAATATCCCTGGCGTCGGTGTTGGGCCATCTCGTCACTCCATGTCAATGCGCTGTCGCGGTTGCCGCCGCGGCGGTTATCTGGAATATCGACGAACCAAGCTGATAACAACCTTAAGAAGCCTGTGGTCGACTGTCCTACTTCACCTTGCCGCTGTCTCTCACGCCGCTCTGGAGTCCTGCCCAACATGACGAACCCCGCCTACCCCATCATTACCGAGCGATTGGCGATACGCCCCTTTGCCGATGCCGACCTCCCGGCGATGATCGCGCTCTACAAGGTGCCGGAGGTGCTGCGCTATCTCTATGTCGGTCCAAGACCGGATGCGGAGATCGCCAAGTCCTTGCAGGAGCGCCGCGAGAAGACGGCACTCAAGGCCGAGGGCGACAAGCTGATCCTTTCCATCGAGCGCCGGGATACCGGCGCCTGCATCGGCGAAGTGATCCTTGTCTGGTTGAGCGAGACACATCGATCGGCCGAGATCGGCTTCCTGTTGCACCCGGATTTTCAGGGCTGCGGCTATGCCTATGAAGCTACCCTGCCGCTGCTGCGCTTCGGGTTCGAAATCATGGACTTCCACCGGATCATCGGTCGCTGCGACGGGCGCAATACCGCCTCGGCGCGGCTGATGGCGCGGCTGGGCATGCGCCGGGAGGCCCATTTTGTCGAAAACGAGTTCATCAAGGGCGAGTGGGCTGACGAGTTCGTCTATGCCCTGCGGAGATCCGAGTGGCAATTGCTCAGGAGTTGATGTTGAATATGCGACTTATTCGCAACAACGTCATCGGATACGCCCACCTATGCGCTAAACGCCTGTCCCAAATCATTGAAATCTGCCCCCATCCCGGTTAGACACGCGGTCCGTGGCCCATGTTGCGCCGCGAAATCTATGCGCGAAGAGACGGAAATATGAGCAATCTGCTGCATGCGGAAGTGACCGACGTCCACCATTGGACCGACCGCCTGTTCACCTTCAAGACGACCCGGGACCCCGCCTTCCGCTTCGCCAGCGGCCAGTTCACGATGATCGGCCTGGAAGTGAACGGTAAGCCCCTGCTCCGCGCCTACAGCATCGCCAGTGCGGCTTACGAGGATTCGCTCGAGTTCCTCAGCATCAAGGTGCAAGACGGCCCCCTCACCTCACGCCTCCAGCACCTGAAGACCGGTGACAAGATCCTGGTCGGCCGCAAGGCGACCGGTACGCTGCTGCCGACCAATCTGCTGCCGGGCAAGCATCTCTATCTGCTGGGCACCGGCACCGGCCTCGCCCCCTTCCTCAGCCTGGTCAAGGACCCCGAGGTCTATGACCATTATGAGAAGATCATTCTGGTCCATGGCGTGCGCCACGCAAACGAACTCGCCTATGCCGATTTCCTCGAGAATGAATTGCCGAACCACGAACTGATTGGCGACCTGGTGCGCGAGAAGATGATCTATTACCCGACCGTGACGCGCGAGCCGTTCAAACATAATGGCCGCATCACGCATATCATCGAGAATGGCCAGCTGTTCGCCGATATCGGCCTGCCGCCGCTCAACGCCGCGACCGACCGCGTCATGCTGTGCGGTTCGCCCGCCATGCTGGCCGATCTCCGACCGCTGTTCGAAGCGCGCGGCTTTTGCGAGGGCAGTGTTGCCCAGCCAGGCCACTATGTGATCGAGAAGGCCTTCGCTGAGCAGTAACGGCTATTGATGGCCCTTGGTGATCACTCCATCGCCGGGGCGCAGTTCCGAGGCCGGTATCAGCCTGGCCGTCTGTAGCCTGGCATAGAGCGGGGCGAAGGGCTGCTTCATCGCCGCGAAGAGATCCTCGAACCTGTCCAGCACGAAATAGGTCGACTGGAAATCGTCGATGCGGAAATCCGTGCCCATCACACGGGGCAAATCGAACATCACGCGGTGCGGTTTCGGGCTGTCGACGCTGAAGGCCGTTTCCGTAGCCGATGAGAGCATGCCGGCGCCATAGGCCTTGATCGCGCCATCCTCGCGGATGAGGCCGAACTCCACCATGTACCAGAAGAGCCGCGCCAGGATCCTGGTGGCGCCGAGGCGCATCGCTTCGTCGCCCTTGCGGCCATATTCCTGCAGATAGTCGGCAAAGATCGGCTGTGTCAGCAACGGCACATGACCGAAGAAATCATGAAAGACATCGGGCTCCACCAGATAATCGATCTCGTGTTCGGCGCGGATCCAGATGGTGACAGGGAAGCGGCGGTGGGCTAGATGCCGGAAGAAGGCATCATCGGGGATGAGGCCGGGCACGGCCACGATCTCCCACCCCGTCAGCGCACGGAGGCGTTTGCTGGCCGCCTCGAAATCGGGGATGTGGTCTGACGGCATGTCGAGATTGCTCATGCCATCGAGGAAGGCTTTCGCCGCGTAGCGCTGCGCCACCTGGCTCTGGCGGCCGAACAGTTTCTGCCACAGGCGATGCTCGGCGGCTTTGTAGGCGGTCGGGTCCTGCGTGATGGTGAAATCCGTTGCGCAGGTGCTGTAATCGCCGCGCAGCTTCTCCTGCGTTGCCAGCCAATCCTGTGCGCTGGCGGGCGCCGCTTGGGCGGTTGGGAAATCCAGGTCGAGCATGGCGCACCTCGGCAGAAGCAATCAGCCATCTATCCTGCGCTCGATTGCCGAGAGTTTTTCGCCAAATATATCGTTCCAGGTTTACAAGATGGGTACTTTCACTAGTATTTTGCCGATCAGGAGGTTATTTCACCATGACAGACCTCGACGCGATCGACCGGAAGATCCTGCGCATCCTGCAGCGCGATGGGCGGATTGCGACCACGGAGCTGGCCGAGCAGGTGGGCCTCTCCGCCACACCCTGCGCCCGGCGCCTGAAGCGTCTCGAGGAGGAAGGTTTCATCCGCGGCTATCATGCGAGCCTGGACGCGAAGAAAGTCGGCTGCGGCCTGCAGGCCTTCGTGCAGATCAAGCTCGGCGATCATGCCGAGAAGACGGTCGCCGCCTTTGAAGCGGCTCTCCTCCGCCGGCCCGAAGTCGTCGCCTGCTATGCCATCACCGGGAGCAGCGATTTCCTCATCCATGTGATGAAGTCTGACCTGGATGCGCTGGGCGAGTTCTCGACGCGCACGCTCCTGCGCATGCCTGGCGTCCGCGACACGCAGTCCAGCATCGTGCTGTCTGTACTGAAGGCGGATGCGGCGATTCCACTAAGCTGATCGGACTCAGCCGGATTCCAGATACCGTGCGACTTCGGCAGCACTGACGGCACGACGCAAGGCGGCATCTTCCGCTTCGCAGATCATGGCGAAATGCTCGACGAACGCAGCGCCGAACAACCTGGCATTCGCCGGATTGCCCTTGAAGCGACGGGTCGCTTCCATGAGATCGCCGGGGAGGCGCGGCGCATCCGAAGGTATCTCGTTCGGTCCACCGCTGCTGATCGGGGCAGCCGTGAGCGGCAGGCCGCGCTCAATCCCGTCGAGCCCGGCACCCAGCATCATCGCAAGACCCAGATAGACATTGACGTCACTGCCCGGCAGACGGAGTTCGAGGCGCGTCATCGCTTCGGTTTCGGCCGCCGTCCTGACGGCCGCGGCATAATTGTAAGGCGCCCAGCTTGCCGTCTTCGGCGCCCAGCTGCCGGGTGCAAAACGGCGATAGGCATTCACCGTGGAAGCCACCATGGGAAAGGCATCCGGCGCCAGTTCAAGAATGCCCGCGAGGAATGATTTCGCCATGGCGCTGAGGCCGTTCTGGTCGGTTGAATCGGCAAAGAGATTGCGGCCAGTACTGGCGTCCCGCAGCGACAGATTGATATGCCCGCCGATGCCGGGATAGCCCGCGCCCAGCAACGGCATGAAGCTCGCCGTCATGTTGCGCTGTCGGCAGAAGGATTTGGTGAAGAGGCGGAAGAAGGCGGCATCATCGGCCGCGCGCATGGCCGCGCGATGGCGCAATGTTGCTTCGAAACAGCCCGGCCCCAATTCGACACCGAGCGCGAGGAGGTCGATGTCGGCAATTCGCAGCAGGGCTTCGAGATCAGCCACGAAGCTCCCATAGATCGCCGCGGTCTGGCCCGACCAGCAGCGATTGTCCGGCGCGAACGGGCTGAAGGCGGCAAAATCCTTGCTGCGCAGGGTCTCGGCCGTTTCGTTGAGGACGATGAACTCGAACTCGAAGGCGGCATCGACCTCGAACCCGCGGGTTCTCGCCTTCTCGATCTGTTTCGCCAGGATACGGCGCGGCATGATTTCCGCCTGCGGGCCGGTAAAGTCGGCGACCAGGAGTGCGGCTCTCGGTTCGAACGGATAGGCGCGTACCGAGGCTGGATCATAGGCGATGGTCTCGCTGCGATAGGGACCGGGCGCCAGGATGGATTCCGCCATGTCCCATTTCGGCGGGACATTGGCGAACACGGCATGATCAACATTGGCAAGGAGATCGGCGCGGTGCAGCCGGCGTTCGCGATAGGCCGTCGAGAAATCGAAAACACCAGTGTGGACAATGTCCGCGTCCAGGCGTTGCAGCTCCCGCTCAAGAGCCGCCTTGGTGCTTTCCCCCGTCAAACTCCCCTCCCCCTATTGGCGTTCGGTCGCAGCAGCCTTTTCCCGCACAAGCCGGTCCATCCTGGCAAGGCCACGATCGTTGATGCCCAGCTGCAGCAGATGCGCATGGGTTTCGTGAAGGTATTCGGCACAGGAGCCGACCGGGCCGCAGGCGCGCGCGATCATGGTGACGGATTCCTCGTCGGTGCCGGGCCGGAGATAGCGCATGTGCTTGCGGTTGGAGACAAAGGCGATGGCGTTGATCTCGCCCGTCTCGGTCTTGATCCGGGACCAGCGCGGCGTGTAGGCGGCCGAGATCATCTCGCGCCGCCACAGGGCGTGGAGATCATCCATCTCGGTTGCCGGTTCGAGCTGCAGCGCCATGCTGCGACAGAGGCCACCGCGGTCGAGGGAGAGCATCAGGCCCGGCGCTTCATCCGTGCCGCGGAAGCGCCTCACGATCAGGCAGAAGCGCCGGTGATAGCCTCGCAGCACACCCATGCGGGCAGCGACATGGATGAAGGCCGGTTTCCACAGCAGGGACCCATAGGCTAAGATCCAGATCGGCTGCCCGGTCGGCCGTTGCGCCAGCGTGGCATCGAGGGAGACCTGCCGTTCGGCATCGGTCAGCCAACCCAGGCTCAGCCGGTCAGCCTCCGTGATTTCGGGCCAGTAATCGGTCGCTGCCGGCGGCGTGGAATCAGGTGCCATGGCGGCCAGTGTAACCAATCTCTTGCCTTGAAGCAGCGGGCAGAAAGCCTTACTTTGCGGCTTATATAACGAAGCCGTTATATGATGAAGATGGCGCCGCCGGGCTGCCATAGATCTGGGAACATATTGATGACAAATCGTTTTCTGCGTCTCCTGGCTGAAAAGCCCTTTCTGATGGCCGATGGCGCCACCGGGACAAACCTGTTCCAGGTCGGTCTCCAGGCGGGCGACGCGCCGGAAATGTGGAACTTCGACCATGTCGACCGGATCGAGGCATTGCACAAAGGCTTCGTCGATGCGGGTGCCGATATCATCCTCACCAACAGCTTTGGCGGCACCAGATACCGGTTGAAGCTGCACGGCCTCCAGGACCGGGTGGCCGAGGTCAACCAGCGGGCCGCCGAAATCGCGCGCGGTGTCGCCGATCGCAGTGGCCGGGACGTGGTCGTGGCGGGCTCCATGGGACCGACGGGCGAGTTGCTGGAGCCGCTGGGCTCCCTGACCGAGCCGGAGGCCGTCGCCGCTTTCCGCGAACAGGCCCTGGCCCTCAAGGCCGGCGGCGTGGACGTGCTCTGGATCGAGACCATGTCGGCCAAGGAAGAAGTCGCTGCCGCCGTGAAGGGTGCTGCCGCGGCCGGACTGCCGATCGTCACCACCATGAGCTTCGACACCAATGGCCGCACCATGATGGGCCTGACGCCGGCTGATTTCGTCGACTTCGTGCACACGCTGGATCCCAAGCCCACGGCCTATGGCGCCAATTGCGGCGTCGGCGCCTCGGACCTCACGGCGACCATCGTGCAGCTCTCCGCTGCGGCCAGGCCCGGCGACGTGATCATCGCCAAGGGCAATTGCGGCATCCCGTTCTTTGACGCCGGCAAGATCAAGTATAACGGCACGCCGGACCTGATGGCCGATTACAGCCGCCTGGCGCGGGATTCGGGCGCCCGGATCGTGGGTGGCTGCTGCGGCACCTCGGCCGAGCATCTGGCGCATATGCGCAGCGCCCTGGATGCCTACACGCCGGGTGACAAGCCAAGCATGGATACGATCGTGGCGCGCCTCGGCCCGATCACGACCGGCGCCGCGGCCCAGCTATCCGGCGAGGATCCGGTCCAGGCCACCAAGCGCGCCCGCCGCCGCGACCGCACGACAACCGGCGACGTCGCCTTCTAAGCCGGTTATAAAACAGCATCGCCCGCCGCCCACGGGGTGCGCGGGCCCTGTCAGTTTGGATCCGTTTAAATGACTTCGTTTACCGTTCAACTCAGCGACATCGCCGGGGCAGTTTTCCAGGCCAAGGGTCTCGATCCGGCCTTCGGGCAGGTGATCGTCTCCGGGCGGCCCGACCTCGGCCAGTTCCAATGCAACGGCGCTTTGGCTGCCGCCAAGGCTGCCAAGCAGAATCCGCGCGCCATCGCCGAGAAGGTGGCCGAGGCCTTGAAGGCCAATCCGGTGTTCCGCGATGTCTCGCTGGCAGGTCCCGGCTTCATCAACCTCAGCGTCACCGACGATTATTTCGCCAAGGCCATGAACCGAGTGGCGGCAGATTCCCGCCTCGGCCAGCCGACAAAAGCCAAGCCCGAGGTGGTGGTGCTTGATTACGGCGGACCGAATATCGCCAAGCCCATGCATGTCGGCCATCTGCGCGCTGCCATTATCGGCGATTCCATCCGCCGCATCTTCAAGTTCGTCGGCGACGAGACCATCGGCGATGTGCATATGGGCGATTGGGGCCTGCAGATGGGCATGCTCATCTCGGAGCTCGAAATCCGCAAGCCGGATCTCCCTTATTTTGATGCCAGTTTCACCGGCCCCTATCCCACGACAAGCCCGGTCACGTTGAGCGAGCTTGAGGAGATGTATCCGAAGGCGTCGGGCGATTGCAAAGCCGACCCGGCGCGGCTTGAGCGGGCGCGCCTAGCCACGGCCGAACTGCAGGACGGCCGCCCGGGCTACCGCGCGGTGTGGCAGCATTTCTTCGACATCTCGGTCGACGCGATGAAGCGCGACTACGGCAATCTCGGCGTCTATTTCGACCTGTGGAAGGGCGAGGCCTGCGTCAACGACCTCATCCCGCCGATGGTCGAAGACATGAAGAAGAAGGGTGTCGCCATCGAGGACAAGGGCGCCCTCATCATTCCGGTGAAGGAAGAGACCGACAAGCAGGACATACCGCCACTCATCCTCATCAAATCAGACGGTGCCGCCATGTACGGCACCACCGATCTCGCGACGATCGTCGACCGAGTGAACTGCCAGAACCCTGACCGGTCGATCTATGTCGTCGATCATCGCCAGAGCCTGCATTTCCTGCAGGTGTTCCGCGCCGCGATCAAGGCCGGCATCAACGGCAAGGGCAAGCTGTTCCATCTTGGTTACGGCACCATGAACGGCGTCGACGGCAAGCCGTTCAAGACACGTGCCGGCGGCGTCATGCGGCTCGACGACCTCATCCAGATGATGTCGGACGAGGCCATGAAAAAGCTGACCGAACATGGCCTCGGCGCCGATTACAACGAGGCCGAGCGGGACGACATCGCCAAAAAGGTGGGCATCGCGGCCTTGAAGTTCGCCGATCTCAGCAACAACCCGATTGCCAACTACATCTTCGACCTCGACCGCTTCTCGCGCTTCGAGGGCAAGACCGGCCCCTATCTGCTTTACGCGGCCGTGCGCGTGAAATCCTTGCTGAAGAAGGCCGAGGCGCAAGGTGACCGACCGGACACAATCCTGGCGCCGGAGGAAGGCGAGCGCGACCTCATGCTGATACTGGGGCAGATGCCGGATGCCATCGACTCCGCCTATGCGGAACTGGCGCCGAACCGGATCACCGATTTCGCCTTCAACCTGGCGCAGACCTTCAGCAGCTATTACAGCGCCTTCCACATCCTCTCCGAGACGGATGTGGCACGGCGCCATTCGCGCCTCGCCTTGGCCGAGCTGGTGCTGAAGGAGCTGGAGCTGTGCCTGGAGCTGCTGGGCATCACCACGCCTGAACGGATGTAATGACCGCACCCACGCTCGCATCGGAACGATTGCTGATGCGGCCGTGGCGGGCCGGCGACCGCGTGCCCTTCGCAGCGCTCAATGCCGATCCGCGGGTCATGGCGACCATCGGCAATGTGCTGACGCGGGAGGAAAGCGACGCCTTCGCCGACCGCATCGCCGGGCACGTTGATACCCAAGGCTGGGGTCTTTGGGCGCTGGAGATTCCAGGCAAGGCAGAATTCATCGGCTATGCCGGCCTGTCGCGGCCGCGTTTCGAGGCGGCCTTCACACCCTGCGTCGAGGTCGGCTGGCGCCTCGCCTTTAACCATTGGGGCCATGGCTACGCGACCGAGGCCGGGCGCGTCGCCATGGGGTTCGGGTTCACCGTACTCGACCTGCCGGAGATCGTGTCGTTCACGACGGTCACCAACCAGCGCTCGCGCAATGTCATGGAGCGGATCGGCCTCACCTATGATCCGAGCGCGGATTTCGACCATCCGATGCTGGGCCCGGATCATCCACTGCTGCGGCATGTGCTTTATCGGAAGCGGAAGCTGACACAGTAGTCTCCCCCCTCAATCGTCATGCCCGTGCTTGGCAAGGGCATCCACGAGTTTGGTTGTGGCTGATGGAAGGGAAGTCGTGGATGCCCGGACCAAGTCCGGGCATGACGCCAGAGTAGGGGTGGCAGTTAATTTGACAATTCGTCCATTTTAGACTATTTTACCTTCATGAGCCGTAAGCTGCCAAAACCGCCGGGCGCACTCGCCCCGCATTTCCCGACCGCTGCCGCGATTGCCGCGCTGCTGGCGCCGCAGGCGGAGGTGGTCGTCCATGACCTCATGAGCGACCGGGTCGCCGGGATCTGGAACGCCTTCTCCAAGCGCGGCATCGGTGATCCGTCGCATCTCGGTGATGATCCCGAACTCATCGGCTATAAGGACATCTATGGCCCCTATGAGAAAGCGAGCCCGGAAGGTGGTCGGCTGAAATCGGTCAGCGCTGTTCTCAAGGATGAGAGCGGGCGACGCATCGGACTGCTCTGCATCAATTTCGATCTCGCCGTGTTCGATCAGGCGATCACGCTGCTGAATGCCTTCACGAAGGCGGAGCAGCCGCGCCCCGAGCCGATGTTCATGCAGGATTGGCGCGAGCAGATCAACCTCGCTATCCGCGGCTTCCTGCAGGAACGCAGCCTCACCCTGAAGGCGCTCGATCGCGACGACCGTGTCGCACTGATGGCCTATCTCGAGACACGAAATCTGTTCGCGACGAGGAAGGCCGCGCAGCATGTCGCCGATGCGCTCGGCCTGTCGCGCGCCACCATCTACAATTTGCTCGGCGAAGCCCGTAAAGCCTGAAGGACACGCCCATGTCGATGCTGCCTGATTTCCGTCTCGAAACCTATCTCGGCAAGTGGGAGTTCGCCTGCCGCTATCACATGACGGCTTCCGACATGCAGTCGATGAGCCTCAAGGAATTGCTGGCGCTGGCGACGCCGGAGGATCGAGAGATCTTCGAGAACCTGCCCTTGCAATATATCGAGACGACCGGCACCCCTGCCCTCCGCGCGGCCGTGGCCGCCACCCATCAGGGCGTGAAGTCAGGGGACATATTGGCCTTCGCCGGCGCCGAAGAAGGCATCTTCTGCGCTATGCATGCCCTACTCGAGAAGAACGACCACGCCATCGTGGTAACGCCGAACTATCAATCGAGCGAAGAGTTGCCGCGTGCCATCTGCGCCACCACGGGCGTTGCGCTGGACGCCGATAACAATTGGGCGCTCGATCTGGATGTGATGCGGGCCGCCATCCGCCCCAACACCAAGCTCATCGCCATCAACTTTCCGCACAACCCGACCGGCAAGGTCATCGACCGCGCGACCTTCGATGGGCTCGTGGCGCTGTGCCGGCAGCATGGCATCTGGCTGTTTTCGGATGAGGTCTATCGCGGGCTTGAACGGAAGCCGGAATTGCGTCTGCCCTCCGCCATCGAGGCCTATGAAAAGGGCCTGACCCTGGGTGTCATGTCGAAAGCCTACGGCCTGCCGGGCCTGCGCGTGGGCTGGGTCGCCTCGTGCGACCATGAATTGCTCTATCGCATGGAGCGGGTGAAGCATTACCTCTCCATCTGCAATGCCGGCCCCAGCGAACACCTGGCCGTCATCGCCCTGAAGGCCACGGACAAGATCATCGCGCGCAACCAGGCGCTCATTGCCAGCAACCTCGTGGCGGTCGACGCCTTCTTTGCCGATTTCCCGGATATGTTCGACTGGCAGCATCCCGATGGTGGCTGCATCGCCTTCCCGCGCTATTTGGGCAAGGACGGCGTTGAAACCTTCTGCCGTCGCCTGGTGGAAGAAGCCGGCGTGGTGTTGCTGCCGGCTGGGCTTTACGCTTCAGAACTCACCTCGACGCCCAGCGACCGCTTCCGCATCGGCTTCGGCCGCAACCATGTGCCGGAAGGCTTGGCAGCCATGCGCGCGTTTTTGCGCAGTAATCAGTAGCGCAGGTTGACATCCGCCGGCTGGCTTTCCGCCAGCACCAATGCGGCGTTGGGGATATCGTTGCTGCGTGCCCGCGTTTCGGCTCCAGCCTGGCCGAGGCCATGATCCAGCCAGCGCTGGATGAGGCGTGCTTCCAGTACCGACATCGGTACGGGCAGGAACACGGTGAGATCAAACAGGGATTTCAATTGCGCCCAGGGTTCCGTCTTCAGCAGCAGATAATTGCCTTCGATGAGCAGGATGCGGTTTGCCGCGGTCACGAGGCGGGCGCCGGCACGGGCGAGATCCCGGTCGCGGTCGAAGACCGGTATTGCTACATCTGCCTCATTGTCGCGCAGCCGTGTCAGCAGGTGATGGAAGCCAGCGACATCGAAAGTCTGCGGGGCGCCTTTCCGTGGCAGCAAACCGCGCGCTGCAAGGATCTCATTGTCGACATGGTAGCCATCCATCGGCACGACCAAGGCTGGCTCACCGGCGATGTCCCGATTGAGGCGAGCACAGAGGGTGTCGGCCAGCGTGCTTTTGCCGGCACCCGGCGGGCCGGCAATGCCAACCATGATGCGCTCCCCAGCCCCGGCCCTGCCGAGAATGAGTTCAAGAAGCGCGTCTTCGCTTATGTCGCGGGGTGCCGTCAGCGGGACTTCACGATGTTGCCGGCCGGTTGCGGCAGGCAGATGGAATGGATGCCGCCGCCGCCATAGGCAAGCTCGATCGCCGGCAATTGCACGATTTCGCGCTTGGGATAGATGCGGCTGGTGATGTCATAGGCGCGCTTGTCGGCCTGCCCGTCTTCAAAGGCCGGCAGGATCACGGCGCTGTTGGGCAGATAAAAATTGACATAGGACATGGCGAGGCGCCGGCCTTCGGCATCGAAGCGGGGCCGTGGCTGTTCCACCTCGATGATCTCAAGCTCGCGGCCGGCCGCGTCGCGCGTCTGGCGCAGGCGCTGCAAATTGTCTTCACAGACCTTGAAATTTGGATAGGCCGGATCGCTGCATGACGTGGCAAGGACGACGCCCGGGCGCACGAAGCGCGCGAGATTCTCGACATGGCCGCCGCGCATATCGTCCTGCAGCCCTTCGCCCAGCCACACGATGTGGCGGACACCCAGCATCTGGATCAGCTGTTCCTCGACCTGTTCCTTGGTGAGGTTCGGGTTGCGGTTGGGATTCATCAGCACACTATCGCTGGTCAGCAAGGTGCCTTCGCCGTCGCAATGGATGGCGCCGCCTTCGACGATCAGGGAGCCGATGTAGCGGCGCATCTCCAGCCGGTCGAGCAGAATTTCCGCAACGGCCGCGTCGCGCTCAAAATCGTCGAAGCGGTGCCCCCAGGCATTCCAGCCCCAGGTGACGCCGGCAATATCGCCGCCGGCATTGGCGACAAAACTGGGGCCGATGTCGCGCATCCAGCAATCATCATGGGCGAGCGAAACCTGGCTTACGCCCGTGCCGGTCGCCAGTGAAACTTCGGCGACATTCTTCGGCTTGGTGATCATCGAGACGGGTTCGAACTCGGCCACGGTATTGGCGAGTTCGGCAACGCTGTCGCGCGCCGCATCCAGATGTTCACCCCAGCTTTCCGCACGGGTCGGCCACGCCATCCAGCAGCGGGCATGGAGCGCCCACTCGGCTGGAACGGAGAAGCCGTCATCAAAGGGTAAGGACATCCGCTCCCCTGGATATTGGTCCGATCATCCGCGCCCGCCGGCATTGAATTCGCCGACCCTTTTTCCTGCCGGCATGAAACCGCTAAGGTCTATGCCGACTGGGCATCCGCAGCACGGGATTTCGCGGGATACTGACCTACTTTTTGGCCAAAGGCAAATCGAGGCGAATGCTCAATTCCTTCAACCGTGCCGGCGGCACTTCGGTCGGCGCCTGCATCAGCAGATCCTCGGCCCGCTGGTTGAGCGGGAAGCAGATGACCTCCCTGATGTTCTTCTCTTCCGCGAGCAGCATGACGATGCGGTCGATGCCCGGCGCCGAACCGCCGTGCGGCGGCGCGCCGAACTTGAAGGCATTGAGCATGCCGCCGAATTTCTCCTCGACCACCGAACTCGCATAACCGGCGATCTCGAACGCCTTGTACATGATTTCGGCGCGATGGTTCCGGATGGCGCCCGACGACAATTCGATGCCGTTGCAGACGATGTCGTACTGGAACGCGTTGATGGTCAGCGGATCCTTGGTGAGGAGCGCTTCAAGACCACCCTGCGGCATCGAGAACGGGTTGTGGCTGAACTCGATCTGATTGGTGTCTTCGTTAAGCTCATACATCGGGAAATCGACGATCCAGCAGAATTCGAATTTCTTCGGATCGATGAGGCCCAGCTCCTCGCCCAGACGCGTGCGCACGGCGCCGGCGAATTTCGCGGCGGCCAGCTTCTTGTCGCAGGAGAAGAACACGGCGTCGCCGTCCTTGAGGCCGGCCTGTTCCTTCAACTGTTGAAGGCGCGCTTCGTCGAGGTTCTTGGCGATCTGGCCCTTCGGACCGGCCGCTTCGAAGATCACATAGCCGAGGCCGGCAGCACCGTTCGTCTTGGCCCAATCGTTGAGCTTGTCGAAGAACGACCGCGGCTTGCCGGCGGCACCCGGCGCCGGGATAGCACGCACGACGGAGCCAGCCTCGACGGCCTTGGCGAAGATGCCGAAGCCCGAGCCACGGAATACTTCCGTCACATCCGTGATGCGGATCGGGTTGCGGAGATCCGGCTTGTCCGAGCCATAACGCAGCATCGATTCCTCGAACGGAATTTGCGGGAACGGCATGGCGGAAACGACGCGATCCTCGGCGAATTCCTCGAACACGCCATGGAGCACCGGCTCGATCGCGTTGAAGACATCTTCCTGGGTGACGAACGACATCTCGAAATCGAGCTGATAGAACTCGCCCGGGCTGCGGTCGGCGCGGCTGTCTTCGTCACGGAAGCAGGGCGCGATCTGGAAATAGCGATCGAAGCCAGCCACCATCAGGAGCTGCTTGAACTGCTGCGGGGCCTGCGGCAGGGCATAGAACTTGC
>NZ_CAMDRA010000035.1 GCF_945906275.1 Dongia mobilis | reverse complement strand
CGCGCGCCGACCCGTCGGCGGCCCTGCTGATCAGCGCCAGCGCATTGGGTTCGACCGTGACATTCTCGGCAGCGACGATGCGCGCAAAATGTGCTGCCAGCACATCCGCTTCGATGCGCCTGAGATCAAAGCGCTGGCAGCGTGAGAGTACCGTCACCGGCACCTTGCGGATTTCGGTGGTGGCGAAGACGAACTTCACATGGGCCGGCGGCTCCTCCAGCGTCTTCAACAGCGCGTTGAAGGCGCTGTTGGAGAGCATGTGCACTTCGTCGATGATATAGACCTTGTAGCGGGCACTCACCGGCCGGTAGCGCACACCGTCGATGAGCTCGCGCATGTCGCCGACACCGGTCCGGCTGGCGGCATCCATTTCGATGACATCGACATGGCGATCTTCGGCAATGGCAAGGCAATGTTCACAGACACCGCAGGGGCTGGCGGTCGGCCCACCGCTGCCATCGGCACCGACGCAGTTGAAGGCGCGGGCGAGAATGCGCGCGGTCGTCGTCTTGCCGACACCGCGCACGCCGGTCAGCATGAAGGCGTGGGCGAGGCGTCCCTGGGCGATCGCGTTGGTGAGGGTGCGGACCAAGGCGTCCTGGCCGACCAGGCCGGCAAAATCGCTCGGCCGGTATTTGCGGGCCAGCACGCGATAATGCCCATCGGCACCGCCGCCTGTTGCCTGAATTGGCCCCTCGTTCTCACTCATGCACTGGTCTTTGCCCGCAGGATGAAGCGTCACAAAGGTGGTACAAAAAAACCACCAGCGGCGCCAGCAATCTTAACGATGCAAAGCCTCTCGGGGGACGAATTTTCAGGATGGAAAGGTGGGAGGCTGGCCTGCGACCCGCATGCAAACTCGTTACGGCTGCTTCCTTCCGGACCTGACCGGGTTGGCGAGACATACGTCCGCCACCAACCTCCCGGCCGAGCTTATAGCAAGAACCCACCCACCTTGTGCAACTGCTGAATCGCCGCAACCTGGCACGAAACCGGAATATCGTGTCGATTCAGCTTGTTGGGTGGCTGGGTGTTGATGCAGGGGCCAAGGTTGTTCAGGGCCGGTCGAGCAGTTCCTGCCGAATGATCGAGCCATCCTTGGCTTTCATCTCGGCTTTCAGGATGACGCCATCGGGGCCGTACCAGACATCGCGGTTGAGTTCGCCGGTGAAGGAGAAATGCCGCGCCTCGATCTGGCCCACGGGCAGGACAAGTGCGACCTCCCCCTTGTCGGCCACGGTGACCTGATGCTGCCGCGCCCGCACGGTATCGAGCACGGTGCTCTGGTTGACGGCATCCGGATGCCACAGCGTGCTGGGGATGAGGTTGCCGGGAACGTCACGATTCTTGCTGTTGAACTTGCCCTGCAGCCGATCGCCCTTCCTGCGCAGATCGACCTTGCGTTCATCGCCGTCATCGAGCGTATCGGAGGTCATCGACAGCAGGACGCCATCCTGCCAGGTCTCTTCGATATGCTGCGTGAATGTGTAGAAGCTCAGCCCCAGAATGCGGACGTCGATGCTGACATCGGTGATGACCGTCAGGCCATTGTCGCCGTCATGCAGGAAATCCAGTTTCTGCGTGCCGATCGGATCGCCGTCGCGGGTGATGGTGTAGATGAAGCGCCCCTCCGGTGGCGTGAAGGGAAAGCCGGCGGCAGCGGACGCTGATTGTGTATTGGCAACCAGTGAATCCGCGCGCGCGATGCTCACGCCAGACAGAGCGCCGGCCACACCGACACCAGCCGTCAGGGCGAGCGTCGCGCAGGTAATCTTCAAGAGCAATTGTCGCCGTGAGAGGCTCATGGCAAGTTTTATAACCTATTGGTCCATTTGTTGCCGTATGATCGGCCCAAGCGCCGAAAAGGTCAAATCCGGTATCTTGACCGACAAGGTAAATGTGTCCTGACAATGTGACCGTCAAGGCATCGCGCGGCCGGAATTTCCTGCCGAAAATCATGCTGTAGAATTAACGAATCCAGAGATATGCACACTTTTTTCTACGCCACCGGTAATTTTGATCGCAGCGCCCAGCATCGCGAGGACCATGGCTGGCTGAAGGCGCGCCTGGCCGATCCGCGCAGCCGGCTCTACCCGGTCTGGCGCCTGCGCCATCTGGTGCAGCAGACAGACAGCCCGAAACTGCGGTTGCTGGATCCGGTCGCCCAGGCCGACCTCATCGCGCGCGCGGAAACGGTGATTCTTCTCGGTGTCGAAGGTGACATCGCGCATTTTGCCCTCGACCTCTCGGTGCTCGATGAAAATGCCGCGATCGAGCTCGGCGATTTTCAGGAACTGCGCGGCATCGGTCCGCTCCTGCCGCAGCGTGACGGGGCGCTGCTGGCTTATGCGCGGGGCCTTGCCTATTGGCATCAGCGCCATCGCTATTGCGGTGTCTGCGGCGCACCTACCGAGGTGAAGGCCGCGGGCCATCAGCGGCAATGCACCGACCGCGCCTGCGCCACCGTGCAATTCCCGCGCACCGATCCCGCCGTCATCATGCGGGTTACCTGCGGCAATCGCATCCTGATGGCGCGGCAAGGCATGTGGGCGCAGGGCATGCACTCCGTGCTGGCGGGATTCGTCGAACCGGGTGAAACCCTGGAGGATGCCGTGGCGCGCGAGGTGTTCGAGGAAGTCGGCCTGCGCGTCCACGACATCCGCTATTTCGGCTCGCAGCCCTGGCCGTTTCCGGCCTCGCTGATGCTGGGCTTCACGGCCGAGGCGGAGAGCGAGAAATTCGACCTCCATGACGGCGAGATTGAATCGGCGCGCTGGATGAGCCGCATGGAACTGCTGAATTCGCCGGAAGATGAAACCTTCCGCCTGCCGCGGGCCGATTCGATTTCCCGGCGCCTGATCGAGGATTGGGTAAAACTTTAGCCCGGCAGGTCGATCAATTCGCCCCTCCCACATTCTGGTGTGTGTTCGATAAACAGTATCGAAACGATTCCCGTTGTAGGATCATCGCTCCAGGATTGCCTGTGTTAGTTGTGGCTGTCTTTGTTATAGCTGGAGCGCCGACCATGAGTGCCCTACCCCTCAACATCGCTGCCGTGACACCGCCCGCTGCCGCGCCGGCCAACCGGCTGGGGCGCGTGATCGCTGTCTCCGGTGCCAAGGTCGTGGGCCTCCTGGAACGGGACGCCAAGGCCGATCTCGCCCAACCGCAGCGCGGTCCCCATATCGGCGAGTTGATCAAGATCGTCACCGACGAATCGACCGTGTTCGGCTTCGTGACCGGGATCAGCGTCGAGCATCCCTTGCAGCGTGACCGCGAATTGCGCCGCGTGGAACTGGAGCTGGTCGGCGAGATCGATCATCGTGCTGGTGACAACGCGCCCTTCCAGCGCGGCGTCTCCAACTTCCCGGCATTGGACGATGTGATGGCGCGCGCCAGCAGCGAGGATCTGCGGCGGGTCTTCACCCGACCGGTGGACAGCAGCCAGCGCAGTGCGCGGATCGGCGCGCTGCATCAGGATCATTCCATTCCGGCCGAGATCATGCCGACCGAACTGCTCGGCAAGCATTTCGCCGTCCTGGGGACGACCGGCGCCGGCAAGTCCTGCGCCATCGTGAGGATCCTGCGCGCGCTCCTCAGCCAGCATGCCAATGCGCATATCGTGATCCTCGATCCGCACAATGAATATGCCGCGGCCTTCAAGGACCAGGCGGAGATCGTGACGCCGGCCGATCTTGAGCTGCCCTATTGGCTGCTCAATTTTGAAGAACTGCGCGAGATGGTGATCGGGACGGGCTCACCCCAGCCCGACGCGGATGCGGTGCTGCTCAACCAGGTGGTGACCCAGGCCAAGCGCAACATGGTGAAGGATGCTGAAGCGGCCATGCAGATCACCATCGATACGCCGGTCCCCTATCGACTCTCCGATATCGCCAAGATCATCGACGGCATTCTCGGCAAGCTCGACCGCCCGGCCGACATGGCCGCCTATCACCTTATCCGGGAGCGCTTTGCGCACATGCAGGCGGATCGGCGCCTTGCCTTCATGTTTCCCGGCGGTGGCGGCAACAGCGCCTTGCAGGGCCTGGTGACGCGCGACAACATGGCGAAGATCCTCGGCCGCCTGTTCCGCGTGCCGGTCGGCGGCAAGCCGGTGACGGTGCTGGATACCTCCGGCGTGCCGGCAGAAATTCTCAACGTTGTCGTCTCGCTCCTCTGCCGCATGAGCTTCGACTTCGCCTTGTGGAGCGAGCAGAAGGCGCCGGTGCTGCTGGTCTGCGAGGAAGCCCATCGCTATGCCCCGGCCGACACGAAGGCCGGTTTTGAACCGACCAAGCGCGCCCTCTCGCGCATCGCCAAGGAGGGCCGCAAATACGGCGTCTCGCTCTGTCTCATCAGCCGGCGCCAGTCGGAACTTGATACGACCGTGCTTTCCCAATGCAGCACCATCTTCGCCTTGCGCATGACCAGCCAGAAGGACCAGGAATTCCTGGCGGCAGCCCTGCCGGAATCAAGCCTCGGCCTGATGAGCGAACTGCCATCCTTGCGCAACGGCCAGGCGATCGCCGTGGGCGAAGGCGTGCCGCTGCCGACCAGGATCGATTTCGACCGCCTGGCCGAGGCGCATCAGCCGCACAGCCGCACGGCGCCCTTTGCCAGCGCCTGGCAGCAGGACCAGCTCGGCGCCGCCGATCTCGGCGATATCGTGAAGCGCTGGCGGCACCAGGTCTAGGCACCCGGTTTTAGGCACCCGGATTTAGGCACTTGGCAGGGCAGGGTCGCATCGCCATATAGCGAGGCGTCGCAGCCAGCCCAGGGGAACGATCTTGGCCATCCAGGTGAAGCGCTTGTTCGCGGCCGCGCGACGTGCCGCCCTCGGTCTGCTGGCGCTGCTGCCCTTTGCGACACTCGCGGATATCCAGCCGGCCAGCGCCGAACCCGCCATGTGGGTGGTCAAGGATGCCGACACCACGATCTATCTCTTCGGCACGGTCCATATCCTGAAGCCCGAGATCAACTGGCGATCGGACAGGATCGATGCTGCGTTCCGATCGAGCGAGAATATCTGGATGGAGTTGGCAGAAGATGCGCCGACGGCGGTCAGCCAGGCGCAGATCTGGAAATATGGCAAGGACCCGGCCCACCCGCTTTCCACCAAGCTGTCGCCGGAGGAACGCCAACGCCTGCGGGCGGCGGCAGTGCGTGCCGGCATTGCCCCGGTCTCGCTTGAATCGCTGCGCCCCTGGCTCGCCGCCATCGTGCTCAGCATGGCGCCGATGGAGCAGGCCGGCTATCAGTCGAAATTCGGCATCGAAAACCAGCTGCGTGAAACAGCGCGCGCCGCGAACAAGACGATCAAGGGGCTGGAGACGATCGATCAGCAGTTCGGATTCTTGGCCGGCCTGCCGCCCGAGCTGGAACTGGCCATGCTGGCGCAGATCGTCGAGATGCAGATGGAAGGTGTCGACCAGCTCGACAGGATGGTCGGCGCCTGGCTGGCCGGCGATGTCGACCAGCTTGCTGAGCTCATGACCGGTGACAGCGAGGTGCTCGCCGACAATGTCATCTACAAGCGCCTGCTGGTCGATCGCAACCAGCAATGGGCGAAGCAGATCTCGGACATGATGACTGAGCCGGGCTCGCATTTCATCGCCGTGGGGGCGGCGCATCTCGCCGGGACTGATTCCGTGCAGGCCCTGCTCGCCAAACGCGGCCTCAACGTCGCGCGTTATTGAGCGCAGCCGCGGTCAATCTTCCGCGAAGCGGAACTTCGATGCCGGATAGACGCCGAGGATGCGCACCTCGCGTGAGAAGAACGACAGCTCTTCAAGGGCGAGACGTACCGGGCGCTGGTCGGGATGGCCCTCGATATCGGCATAAAACTGCGTGCTGCTGAAATGGCCGTCGAGCATGTAGCTCTCCAGCTTGGTGATGTTGACGCCGTTGGTGGCAAAGCCGCCCAGCGCCTTGTAGAGGGCGGCCGGCACGGAGCGCACGCGGAACACGAAGCTGGTGACGATCGGTCCCTTGGCGGCGTCCGGGTCGACCGGATCCTGCGCCATCACCACGAAGCGCGTGGTGTTGTGCGACGCGTCTTCCATATCCGCCTTGAGAATATCGAGACCGTAGATCTCGGCAGCGAGCGACGAGGCGATGGCGGCGGCTGATTTGTCGCCGCGTGCTGCGATCTCGGCAGCGGCGCCGGCGGTATCCGCATGCACCACCGGCTTCAGGCCCAAGGCGCGCAGGCTGTTGCGGCATTGGCTCAGCGCCTGGATGTGACTCGAGGCGGTCTTGATGTCGCTCAGCTTGGCGCCCTTGAGCCCCAGCAGCTGATGGTTCACGCGCTGAAAATGCTCGGCAATGATATGGAGCCCGGATCCCGGCAGCAGGTGATGGATGTCGGCCACCCGGCCGGCGACCGAATTCTCGATCGGCACCATGGCAAGCCGTGCCTGGCCGTCATGGACCGCGGCGAACATGTCCTCGAACGACGCACAGGGCAGCGCCACCATGTCCGGAAACGCCGCGCGGCAGGCGAGGTTGGAATAGGCGCCGGGCAGGCCCTGGAAGGCGATGGTGTCGTTTGCGGCTGCGCTCAAGATCGCCTCTTTCAGGTCACGGCGGGATGGATCGTCAGGATTTTGGGGCGAGCATGGCGCGCGCCCGTTCGAGTTCGGCCGGAGTATCGACACCGAGCGGCAGGGTGTCAACGAGGGCCGCATCGATGCGCATGCCGTTCTCCAGGGCGCGCAGCTGCTCCAGCTTCTCGCGCCGTTCCAGGATGCCGGGCTGCAGTTTGACGAAGCGCTCGAGCGCCACGCGGCGATAGGCGTAGAGGCCGATATGATGATAATGCGGGCCGACTTCCCCGGCGACCGCGTTCGCCGGGACGGTCGCGCGGCTGAAATAGAGCGCGCGGGCGATCCCGGATTTGCCGAACGCCACCACCGCCTTCACGACGTTGGGATCGTGACGTTCCGCCTCGCGGGTGATCTCGACCGCCAGCGTGGCGATGTCGACCTCGGGATCCTCGAGAGGGTCGAGGGCGCGGCGCAGGAGGTGCGGATCAAGGGTCGGCAGATCGCCCTGTACATTCACCACCGCATCGAAGCGCCCGGCGGGATCGATCTTGCCCAGGGCCTCATGGATCCGGTCGGAGCCGGAAGGGTGGTCGGGATCGGTCAGCACCGCCTCGCCGCCCGCCGCTTCCACGGCCGCCTTGATGGCATCCTCGGCGCAGGCGACATAGACCGGACCGATCTGCGCCTCCATCGCCCGGCGCCAGACATGGACGATCATCGGCACGCCATGGATGTCGGCCAGGGGCTTGTCGGGCAGCCGGGTCGAGGCCATGCGGGCCGGGATCAGGACGACGGGGCGGTTGGGCGCGGTGGCGGGTGAGGGCATGGCTTGTTGTTGCTCGTGATTCTGGCAAGGTGGGGCGGTTCGGGCCGGACCAGGGTCTAAACGACGCCCGTTGCCCCAGGGGCGCGACATTATGCCGCTAAGTGCCGGAAATCAAAGCCTGCCTTGCGCCGGGGCCGGAATGGCCATCAGGTGTGTCGCCGATAGCCGCAGCCACAGCGCCGACATTGGACAGCGACGGCGGAAGCGGTTAAATTCCGCCCGAGTTACGGCCCCTTGACTAGCCAGAATGTTCCGCGTGCCGGCTCGGGGTAAGCCAGGATGAGGGTGGTTTCTGCCACCCCAGCCGGGCTGGACCGGTGCGCACAAGCCATGAGGGATGAAGTCGAATGTCTTTGGAAGCCAACAAGATCGCCGCTGCGGTCCTGGTCGGCGGCATGCTGACCCTTTCGGTCGGCCTGGTCTCCAACATCATCTATGGGTCGCCGGCCGGTGCCGGGGCTGAACATGTCGCGGCCGAAGGTGGCGTCGAGGCGGCAGCGACCGAATCCGCCGCCGCCGCCGCAACGCCTGCGGCAGCGCCGGTCTCCTCGGTGCCGATGATCGCCGCGGCCGATGTTGCCGCCGGTGAAAAGGCCGCTGGCAAGTGCAAGACCTGCCATACCTTCGAGAAGGGCGGTCCCAACCGCGTTGGTCCCAATCTGTGGAACGTGGTCGGCGGCAAGTCGGCCCATGCCGAGGGCTTTGCCTATTCGGAGGTGATCGCGAACCTCAACATCACCTGGGATTACGATCATCTCGACCAGTTCCTGGCCAACCCCAAGGCTTATGCCAAGGGCACCAAGATGAGCTTTGCCGGCCTGAAAAAGCCGGAAGAGCGCGCAGCTCTCATCCGCTGGCTGCGTGACCAGGCGGATGCGCCCATCGCTCTGCCGCAATAAGGCTGCCTTTCATGGCCAACGCCGCTGCCGCGTCTGCGACGCCACCGGAATTCCTGTCGGTGGCGCGCAACCTGGTCGAGGTCAGCCGGACGATTCTCCAGCGTTACTACCGCACCCGCCTCGACATCATCTCCAAGGGTGATGAAAGCCCGGTGACCAAGGCTGATCGCGAATGCGAAACCGCCTTGCGCCATGCCATCGCCCGGGCGTTCCCGACCCATGGCATCATCGGCGAGGAATTCGGCACGGAGCGGGGCGATGCGGAATTCGTCTGGGTTCTGGATCCGCTCGACGGCACCCGCGCCTTTGTCACCGGCCGGCCGACTTTCGGCACCCTCATCGCGCTGACGCAAGGCGGCAAGCCGCTGCTGGGTGTCATCGACATGCCGATCCTCCACGACACCTGGATCGGCGCCAGCGGCCATGAGACGACCTTGAACGATGCCCCGGTGCGGGCCCGCGCCTGCGCCGACCTCAGCCAGGCCTATTTTTCGGCGGCCCTCCCGCAGATGTTCCAGGGCGCCGACCGTGCCCGCCATGACCGGCTGGCCGGGGGCGCCAAATCCGCCACCTATGGCGGTGACTGCTATCAATACGGCATGGTGGCCACCGGTTTCATCGATCTCGTGGTCGAGCGCACGCTCGGCATCTACGATTTTCTGTCGCTGGTCCCGATCCTGGAAGGGGCCGGAGCGTGCATCACCGATTGGCAGGGCCAGCCCCTCACCACGCAATCGGGCGATCAGGTCGTTGCGGCCGGCGATCGCCGCATCCTCGACCAGGCGATTGCCATCCTGAACAGCTAGTTGCTGTTAAATACCCAATATTTCTAGCCTTTCTCGTGCGCCGGGTGCTTCCCTGACAGGCAGGCCATCCGTTATGCTCGGCCCAAAACAAGCGGCAGTGAACAGGAAGGCCTTCTATGTCGAAACGCGTTATCACGCTGATCTTGGTGGCATTCGCCTGGTGGGCGCCGCTTCCAGCCCTCGCCCAGGACAGCGTCACCACCCATGCCTTGACGCTGGGCGACACGCCGAAATACCCGCCCGACTTCAAGCATCTCGACTATGTGAACCCGGACGCGCCCAAGGGCGGCAGCGTCAAATATGCCGGCGTCGGCAGCTATGACAGCTTCAACCCCTACATCGTGGGTGGCGATCCGGCGGGGCTGGCTGGCCTCTACGAAACTCTCACGACCCAGGTCGATGACGATACGCTGAGCGAATACGGCCTCATCGCCGCATCGATGGAAGTGGCCAAGGACAATTCCTGGATCATCTTCAACCTGCGGCCGGAAGCGCGCTGGCATGACGGCAAGCCGATCACGGCCGATGATGTCGTCTTCTCGTTCAACACCCTGAAGGAAAAGGGCGCGCCCTTCTATCGCTTCTATTACGCCAATGTCACCAAGGTCGAAGCCTTCGATCCGCACCGCGTCAAGTTCACCTTTGCCAGCGCCAACAACCGCGAACTGCCGGTCATCATGGGCCAGTTGGCGGTCCTGCCGAAGCATTTCTGGGAAGGCAAGAAGTTCGACGAACCATCGCTCGAAGAACCGCTCGGCAGTGGTCCCTACAAGCTGAAGAGCTTCGAGGCCGGCCGCTCGGTGACGATGGAACGCGTGCCCGATTATTGGGGCAAGGACCTGCCGGTCAATATCGGCACCGACAATTACGATATCGTGCGCACCGACTATTACCGCGACCCCACCGTGTTGCTGGAAGCCTTCAAGGCCGGCGCGTTCGATTTTCGTGTCGAGAATTCCGCCAAGCAATGGGCAACCGGCTACGAATCGCCGGCACTCCGGGAAGGCCGCTTCAAGTTGGAGCGCATCGAGAGCGACAACCCGCAGGGCATGCAGGGCTACTCGATGAATCTGCGGCGCCCGCAATTCCAGGACCCGCGCGTGCGCCAGGCGATGATCCTCGCCTTCGATTTCGAATGGTCGAACAAGACCCTGTTCTTCGGGCAATACACGCGCACCCGCAGCTACTTCCAGAACTCCGACATGGAAGCCAAGGGCCTGCCGTCACCTGAGGAGTTGAAGATCCTCGAGCCCCTGCGCGGCAAGATTCCGGACGAGGTCTTCACCACCGAATACAATCCGCCGGTCTCCGACGGCAGCGGCACCAATGCCGAGAACCTCGCCAAGGCGGCATTGCTCTTGGATGAAGCAGGCTGGAAGCTCGACGGCGGCACGCGCATGAAGGATGGCAAGCCGTTCGAATTCGAATTCCTGCTGCAGGCCGGCGATGCTTCCGAACGTATCGTGCAGCCATACGTCAAATCGCTGCAGCGCCTTGGCATCAAGGGCACGATACGGGCGGTCGATGCGGCGCAGTACCAGAAGCGCAGCGAGGATTTTGATTTCGACATGATCACCTCGCTGTTCCCGCAATCGCTCTCGCCGGGCAACGAGCAGCGCGATTTCTGGGGGTCGGAGGCGGCGGACATGTCCGGCAGCCGCAATGAAATCGGCATCAAGGATCCGGTCATCGACCAGCTGCTCGAGGAGCTCATTCACGCGCCGAACCGCGCCCAACTGGTCATCTATTGCCGGGCGCTCGACCGGATCCTGCAATGGCGCCATTACGTGGTGCCCAATTTTCACATGGGCGCCTTCCGCGTCGCCTATTGGGACAAGTTCGGCCGGCCGGCCAAGCTCCCGGAGCCGACCTACGGCATCGGCCTTGCCGGCTGGTGGATCGATCCCGCCAAGGAACAGGCGCTGCTTGCCAAGACCGGCCAGACGGCGCCCGATCCGGCCACGGCTGCTCCCGCTGCACCGGCGGCGCCCGCCGCGGCAGAAAGTGCTCCCGCCGACCGCGGCAGCTCGCCGCTCACGTTCATTCTCTATGCTGGCGGTGCGCTGGTCGTCGTGCTGGTGGTTGTCGCGATCATGCGGCGGAAGAAGGCGACGTGATCGCCTATATCGTCCGCCGCCTGCTGCTGATGATCCCGACGCTGTTCGGGATCATGGTGATCAACTTCATCGTCATCCAGTTCGCACCCGGCGGGCCGGTCGAGCAGACCATCGCCGAACTCAAGGGCACGGCGATCGATGCCACGGCTCGCGTGGGCGGTGGCGGCAGTGGCGGCAGCGAAGTCATGGGCAGCCAGCAATCGGGCGCGAATGTCGGCGATACCAGCAGCAACTATCGCGGCGCCCGCGGCCTCGATCCCAAATTCATCGCCGAGATCGAGCGCATGTATGGCTTCGACAAGCCGGCGCCTGAACGCTTCGTCATCATGATGAAGAGCTATCTCACCTTCGATTTCGGCAAGAGCTTCTTCAAGGGCAGGCCGGTCGTCGAGCTCATCATCGAGAAGATGCCCGTCTCCATCTCCCTGGGCCTGTGGTCGACGTTGATCATCTACAGCATCTCGATCCCGCTCGGCATCGCCAAGGCGTCGCGGGACGGAACGCCGTTCGATGTGTGGACCAGCACGGCGATCATTGTCGGCAGCGCTATCCCAAGCTTCCTGTTCGCCATCCTGCTGATCGTCTTGTTTGCCGGCGGCACCTATTTCGATATCTTTCCCCTGCGCGGCATCGTCTCTGACAATTGGGACACGCTGCCTTGGCCGGCGCGGATAACCGACTATTTCTGGCATATGACCCTGCCGATTCTCTCGCTGGTCATCGGCGGTTTTGCCGGCCTCACTTTGCTGACCAAGAACTCGTTTCTCGATCAGATCAACCTGCAATATGTCACCACGGCGCGCGCCAAGGGCCTGAACGAGCGTCGCGTGCTCTATGGCCATGTCTTCCGCAACGCGATGCTGATCGTCATCGCCGGGTTCCCCAGCGCCTTTGTCGGCATCCTGTTCACCGGCGCGCTCCTGACCGAGATCATCTTCTCGCTCGACGGCCTCGGCCTCCTGGGCTGGGAAGCGACCATCAACCGCGACTATCCCGTCATGTTCGCAACGCTCTACATGTTCACGCTGCTCGGCCTGGTCATGCAGCTGATCGGCGATATCACGTACATGCTGGTGGACCCGCGCATTGATTTCGAGGCGCGCGAGACATGATCGTGGCCAGATTGCCGAAACCGAAACTATCACCCCTGACCGCGCGGCGCTGGCGCAATTTCCGCGCCAACAACCGCGGCTTCTGGTCGCTCATCATCTTCCTGATCCTGTTCGGCCTCAGCCTGCCGGCGGAGATCATCGCCAACGACCGGCCGATCGTTCTGTCCTATCAGGGTGACCTCTATTGGCCGGTCTTCGTCGATTATGGCGAAGAGGTCTTCGGTGGCGTCGCCGGCCTCACCGCGGATTTTACCGGCACCTTCCTCAAGGAACGGGTTGCGGCCGGCGGTGGCTGGATGATCTGGCCACCCATTCCCTTTGCCTATGACACGATCGTCACCAATCTGCCGGGACCGGCGCCGACGGCGCCCGACGGTTTCAACTGGCTGGGGACGGATGACCAGGCGCGCGACGTGCTGGCCCGCATCATCTATGGCTTTCGCATCTCGGTCCTGTTCGGACTCATCCTCACCATCTTCAGCACGATCATCGGCGTCATCGCCGGCGCGGTGCAGGGCTATTTCGGCGGCTGGACCGATCTCACCTTCCAGCGCTTCCTGGAAATCTGGGGTGGCCTTCCCTTCCTCTACATCCTGATGATTCTTTCCAGCATCATCGAACCGGGCTTCTGGACCTTGCTCGGCATCATGCTGCTGGTCAGCTGGACCTGGCCCGTCGGTGTTGTCCGCGCCGAGTTCCTGCGCGCGCGCAATCTCGAATATGTGCGCGCGGCCAAGGCGCTGGGCCTGGGCGATTGGCGCATCATGATCCGGCACATCCTGCCAAACGCCATGGTCGCCACATTGACCTTCCTGCCCTTCACCCTCAGCGGGTCGGTGACGACCCTGACCTCCCTCGATTTCCTGGGCTTCGGCCTGCCGCCTGGATCCCCCTCGCTCGGCGAATTGCTGGCCCAGGGCAAGGAGAATTTGCAGGCGCCGTGGCTCGGCATCGCCGGCTTCTTCGTGATCGGCATCATGCTGACCCTGCTCATCTTCATCGGCGAGGCGATCCGCGACGCGTTCGATCCGCGCAAGGGCAATGCGCAATGACCGCACCCCTGCTCGAAATCGACAATCTCTCCGTCGCCTTCGGTGGCCGCACGGTGGTGAAGGGCGTCAACCTCGCCATCAACAAGGGCGAGACGCTGGCGCTGGTGGGCGAATCCGGCTCCGGAAAATCGGTGACGGCGCTCTCCGTCCTGCGCCTGCTGCCCTATCCGATCGCCTCGCACCCCGCCGGCGGCATCCGCTTCCTGCGTGAAGACGGCGTGGCCGAAGATCTGCTGCAGCTGCCGATGAACCGCCTCCGCCAGATCCGCGGCGGCCGCATCGCCATGATCTTCCAGGAGCCGACCCTCTCGCTCAATCCGCTGCACCGGATCGAGCGGCAATTGGTCGAAGCCATCCAGCTGCACAAGCCGGTGGGCGAAACGGCGGCGCGCAAGCGCGCGCTGGAACTCCTCGAACTGGTCAGGATCGACGACGCCCCGCAGAAACTGAAATGTTTCCCCCACGAAATGTCGGGCGGCCAGCGCCAGCGTGTGATGATCGCCATGGCGCTTGCCAATGAACCCGACCTGCTCATCGCCGACGAACCCACGACGGCCCTCGACGTCACCATCCAGGCGCAGATATTGGGCCTGATGATGGATCTGCAGCGCCGCCTCGGCATGGCGATCCTGCTCATCACCCACGATCTCGGCGTGGTGCGCAAATTTGCCACCCGCGTCGCCGTCATGCGCCAGGGCGAGATCGTCGAGCAGGGCGACACCATCGCCGTGTTCGACCAGCCGCGGCATGACTATACGCAGCACCTGCTGGCCGCCGAGCCAAAGGGACATGTCGAACCCTTGGCAGCCACGGCGCCCGAGCTGCTGCGCGCCGAGAAGCTCTCGATCCTGTTCCCGATCAAGCGGGGTGTGTTTCGCCGCGTGGTGGGGCATGTCCCGGCGGTGGTCGATGCCTCGCTGCAATTGCATGAGGGCGAGACGTTGGGGCTGGTCGGTGAGTCCGGCTCCGGCAAGACCACTTTGGCCCTCGCCCTGCTGCGCCTCATCGACAGCACGGGGACCATCCATTTCAACGGAAGGCGCATTGATGAGCTCGACCGCGGCGAGATGCGCCCGCTGCGGCGTGAAATGCAGATCGTCTTCCAGGATCCGTTCGGCTCGCTCAGCCCTCGCTTCTCGATCGGCGAGATCGTGGCGGAGGGTCTCGGCATCCACGGCATCGGCCGCGACGAAGCTGAACGCGAGGAGATCGTCATCGCGACCCTGCGCGAAGTGGGCCTCGATCCGGACACGCGGCATCGCTATCCGCACGAATTCTCCGGCGGCCAGCGCCAGCGCGTCGCCATTGCCCGCGCGCTGATTCTGAAGCCCAAGCTGATCGTGCTCGATGAACCGACCTCGGCGCTCGACATGTCGGTCCAGGCCCAGATCGTCGATCTGCTGCGCGACCTGCAGCGCCGCCACCAGCTGGCCTATCTCTTCATTTCGCATGATCTCAGGGTGATCAGGGCGATGAGCCACCGCGTCATGGTGTTGAAGCAGGGCAAGGTCGTCGAGATGGGGTCCGCCGCGGATGTGTTCGAGCGGCCGCGCGAGGCCTATACCAAGGCGCTGCTCTCGGCGGCCCTCCATCACGAAGCCCTCGACCTCGGCACGGTGCGCCAATGAACCAGACAAAATTACTGTTCGCCGGCGCCGACGAATATCTCGCGACCTTTGTCGAGGCGGCGCGCACGCTTCCGGAAATCGAACTGCTCCCTTACGAGCCGGGGCTGGACCTCAAGGGCATCGAATATCTGTTGATGTGGCGTCCCGTCCCGGGCCTGGCCGCCGCCTTGCCGGATCTCAAGGCTCTGTTCTGCTTCGGCGCCGGCGTCGAGCGCCTGCTGGCCAATCCGGAGCTGCCGCCTCATGTGCCGATCGTGCGCATGGTCGAGCCTGGTCTGACGCAGGTCATGAGCGAGTACATTTTGTGGCAGACCCTGCGCCATCATCGCCGCATCTGGGAATTGGAGGAGGCGCAGGAAGCGGGTCGCTGGGCGCCGCATTGGTATCCCGCTGCCTGGGACCTGCCGGTCGGCATCCTGGGCCTCGGCGAACTCGGCCAGGCGGCCGCGCAAAAGCTGCTGACGTTCGACTTTCCGGTACGCGGCTGGTCCAGGAGCCGCAAGAACCTTGCCGGCGTGAAGAGCTTTGCCGGCGCCGCGGAACTGCCCGATTTTCTGAGCGGCCTCGAGATTCTGATCTGCCTGCTGCCGCTCACTCCGGAAACCACCGGCATTCTCCATGCGGGTCATTTTGCGCATCTGGCGCGCGGGGCATCGCTCATCAATGCGGGTCGCGGCCTGCATCTGGTCGAGGCGGACCTGCAGCCGGCCCTCGCCACCGGCCAGCTGGTGGCTGCGAGCCTGGATGTGTTCAGCCAGGAACCGCTGCCGCCCGAGCATCCGTTCTGGCGCCACCCGCGGATCTTCATGACGCCGCACAATGCCAGCGACATCAACCCGGCAAGCGGTCTCCGCGAAATCAGCCGCCAGATCGGCCGCCACCGCGCTGGACTCCCCCTGGAACATGTGGTCGACCGCCAGCGCGGCTACTAAACGGGATTTTCGCGAAGCTACACCTATATCCGTCGATTGATAGGATAACGGGGCTTTCGGCTGTCGAAATATGACCAAAACCCAAAAAGTAACCGGTTGTTTAGGTTTTCCTGGAAAAAATACCTCCACCAGATCCGGCCACGCCGGGACCTGGAATCGCCAAGGCGGCTCAGAATCAACAGCGGCCGGCCGGCGAATAGGGAAACATCAGACAATAAGGTCACCCCATGCTGCAATCCGCCCTGGCCCGCCTCCGTATCGGCAGCCGGATCACCTTTGGCTTCGTCACTCTTCTCTCGGTCCTGGTCGCGGTGCTGGGGTTCAGCTATTTCGCACTGACGGATGCGCGGTCGAGCTTCGGCGGCTTCACCGACATGGCCGACAGCGCCATCGCCACGCAGCAGATCGACCGCGACGTTGTTTCGCTGCGGCGCAATGTGATGGATTTTGTCCGCGACAGCTCGCCGAAGGCCCTGGCGGAAGTGCGCCGGCTGCTGCCCGAACTCAAGGAAACGCTGAGCGCGCAACAGGCAGCCAGCAGCGGCGACGATCTGCGCCTCAAATACGACGAAATGCTGGCCGCGATCGACACCTATGCCGCCGATTTCGAGCAAGCGGTGAAGATGAAGGGCGACCGCGACTGGCTGCAGAATGATGAACTCAATAATCTTGGCCTGAAGGCCACCAAGAATATGGGCGACATCCTTGCCGATGCCGTTTCCCACGACGATTTTGAGGTCGCGGCCTATGCCGGCCAGGCGACCGAGAGGCTGCTCACCGCGCGCATCGCGGCGGAGCGGTTCGTCGCCAGCAAGGATCCGCAATTCATCGAACAATCATCCCGCGCGGTGCTGATCTTCTCCGCCACCATCACCTCCCTCCAGGGCAAGCTCAAGGTCCCGGCCCATCGCCGCCTGGCGCAGGAAGCGGCGCAGACCATGCAGAAATACGCGATGACACTGACCGAGTTGCGCACCCTGGCGGTCGACCTCAACACGCTGATCGATGTCAAAATGGCCGACGGCGCCATGCGCATCGGCGAACTTGCCAACGAGATCACCGCCTTTCAACAGACAGCGATGGAGATGGTCGCCACCGCCACCAACGCCACGGTGCGGCAGGCGCTGCAGGCGATGCTGGTCATTGCCGGCGTGGCCCTCGCCATCGGCATTCTCTGCGCCTTCTTCATCGGGCGCAGCATCTCGCGGCCGATCAGTTCCATGACCGCGACCATGGGCGAAATCGCCGGCGGCAATCTCGATATCGAGATCCCGGCCCTCGCCAACCGCGACGAGATCGGCGACATGGCGCGGACCGTGGTGGTGTTCAAGGACGCGCTCATCGCCCAGCGTGCCGCCGACGAGGTCACGCGGCGCGACGCCGAGGCCAAGGCGGCCCGGAGCCAGGCGCTCGAGGCGCTCATCGTCGGCTTCGAAGGCAAGGTCGGCGAATTGGTGGCGTCGCTCTCCGCCGCTTCCGGCAACCTGCAGACCTCGGCGCGGTCGATGACCGCGACGGCCCAGGAAACCAACCAGCAATCGACCGCCGTGGCCAGCGCTGCGGAACAGGCGACGGCCAATGTCCAGACCGTGGCCATTGCGACCGAGGAACTCACCACCTCCATCACGGAGATCGGTCGCCAGGTATCGCAATCGGCCAGCATCGCGCAGAAGGCCGTGCAACAGGCGGCCCAGACCAACAGCCAGGTCCAGGGCCTCGCCACCTCGGCCCAGGCGATCGGCGATGTCGTGCGGCTGATCAGCGAGATCGCGGCCCAGACCAACCTGCTGGCGCTCAATGCGACGATCGAGGCGGCCCGCGCCGGCGATGCCGGCAAAGGCTTCGCCGTGGTGGCGTCCGAGGTCAAGAACCTCGCCTCGCAGACCGCGAAGGCGACCGAGGAAATCAGCAGCAAGGTCAAGGAAATCCAGAGCGCCACCGAGGAATCGGTGAACGCCATCCACGACATCGCCACCGTGATCAAGGAAATCAGCCAGATCTCCAACACCATCGCGGCCGCGGTCGAACAGCAATCCGCGGCCACCTCGGAAATCGCCCGCAATGTGCAGCAGGCAAGCCAGGGAACGACCGAGGTTTCGGGCAATATCCAGGGTGTCACCCAGGCCGCCGGCGAAACCGGCAAGGCCGCGGGCGAGGTGCTGGGTGCCGCGACCGAGTTGGGCGAACAGTCCAGCACGCTCAACAGCGAAGTCGGTCAGTTCATCGCCCAGGTGCGCGCGATTTAAGGTAAGGGGAATCAGATCTCAAATGAGATCGTCATGCCCGGGCTTGACCCGGGCATCTGCTCATAAGTGACGAACCTTGCCCGGTCGGTCCCGATCCCCGGGTCAAGCCCGGGGATGACGATTCGAGAGGCATGTCGCGTTAGTTAGCTCGTCACCCGGCCTCTTTCATCCGCCAATCATATTGCATCTCGGCCACGACCCGGTCGACCAGCGCCCGGCCGCACAGTCTGTCCACGAGATAGAGCGACATGTCGATGCCGGCGGAAATGCCGGCCGAGGTCAGGATCTTGCCATTGTCGACGAAGCGCGCCTGCGGCTGCACGTCGATCCTGCTGCTGGTCGCGCGCAGCTCCGCCATCGCGGTCCAATGTGTCGTGGCGCGCAATCCATCCAGCAGGCCAAGCGTGCCCAGCAGCAGCGCACCGGTGCAGATGCTGGCGACGATTTCCGCATCGCGCGCCTGGCGCGACAGCCAGGCCATGATTTTCACATCCTTCATCGCCTGGCGGCTGCCCTGTCCGCCCGGGATCAGCAGGATGTCGGGCGGCGGACAATCGTCGAGATCGCAATCGGGCGTTACCTGCAGGCCACCGACCGCTTTCAGCGATCCATGGGTCGCGGCCACCGTGATCACCCGGAACGGCGATGGGCTGGCCTCGGTTGCCGCCAGCGAGAAGACCTCGAAGGGTCCCGCAAAATCGAGCACCTCCACGTCGGGGAACAACAGCAGGGCGACGGTTCTCTGAGGCGTGGTCATGTCAGGCAACTCCCGATGTCTGGAAATGGTTGCGAAATTGGCTGGGGGTCACGGCGAGGTGCCGCTGAAAGGATCGGCGCAGCCGCTCGGCGCTGCCGAACCCCAGCCGTTCGGCAACAGTCTCGATTGGCTCGGTGCCGGCCGCCAGGGCCTGTCGCGCTGCATCGACCCGTGCCGCCGTGACGAAGGCCGCCGGTGTCATGCCGGCTTCCTGCGTGAAGCGCCGTGCAAAATGCCGTGGGCTCATGGCGATCCGGGCCGCAAGATCCTCGACGCTGAGCGGCAGGTGTAGGTTGGCGAGGACCCATTGCTGCAGGCCGGCGATCTTGCCGGGTTGGGTGCTCTGCGCCTTCAAGGCCGGGCTGAACTGCGCCTGGCCGCCGCTCCGGCGCATGTAGAGAACGAATTCGCGGGCCAAGGCCGCCGCAACGCTGCTGCCGAGATCTTCCTCGATCAGGGCCAAGGCCAGATCCATACCGGCGCTGACCCCGGCCGAGGAATAGAATTTGCCATCGCGCACGAAGATGGGATCGCGTTCGACCTCGATCTTCGGATAATCGGCGGCCAGCTGGTCGCACCGCACCCAATGCGTGACCGCGCGCCGGCCATCGAGGAGGCCCGCTTCCGCCAGCAGCAGTGCACCGCTGCAGACCGAGGCCACGCGCCGGCACCGGGGTGCCTGCCGGTGCAGCCAATTGATCAATCTGCGCTCGCCCAGCGCCGCATCGACGCCGATGCCGCCCGCGACCAGCAGGGTATCGACCCCGGCCATCACCGGCCCGATACGGCGCGTGGCCATGATCTGCAGCCCGGACGAGGTCTCGACCGGACCGGTGACCGCCGCGGCGAGGGCGACCTCATAGGCCTTGTACCCGGCAAAATCATTGGCCGCCGCGAACAGCGACATCGGCCCCGAAATATCGAGGAGATGCGCGCTGGGATAGACCAGCATGACGATCTGGCGCGGTTTCCTGCGACGGACGGTGGCAGCCATCGGGTTTCTCCGTGAAGCGATGACGCATCCTGCGCGCGGGCCGCGATGGCAGCAATGACATTCATCACGCATTTTCTGCCAAATTGCCCTTACCGTCTCCGTGATGCCCGCACCAAGCCCGGGATGACGTCCTTGGAATACCGTCCCAATGCGCTCGCATCTCGGTATGGCCATCCATCCGCACTCAGGGCATAATTCACTCATGAAACAGCAGGATATCCGGGCCGAACTCCTCACGCTCAAGCGGCGCAAGATGGCGCAATCGGCCTTCGCCTTCTATCGCGGCACGGGCGATCTCTTTTATGCGCGCTGGCTGAAGCCGCTGCTCAAGATCGCAGCACCCACCGTCTGGCTCAACGGCGATATGCATCTCGAGAATTTCGGCACCTATCGCGGCGACAATCGCCTGACCTATTTCGATATCGGCGATTTTGACGATGCCGCCCGCGGCCCGGCGGTGATCGATCTCTTCCGCTTTGCGACCGGCATCATCCTGTCCGCGCCCGAACTCGGCCTCACCCGCAAACGCGCCAGGGCGCTGGCCGGCCATGGCCTTGCGCGCTACCGGGCGGCACTCGCCGACGGCAAGCCGCGCTGGCTCGAGCGCCGCACCGCGACGGGTGCCATCGGCGATCTGCTGCGCGACCTGGAGCGGCGCAGCCAGGCGGACCTCCTTGAAAAGCGTACCGTGGTGAGCAATGGCAGGCGGCGGCTGCGCTTCGATACCGGCAAGGCGATCAAGCTCGGCAAGGTGGAAACGGCCGCTGTCGTGCAGGCGATCGAGCGCTTCTCCCGCAAGCGTGCGCATCCCGATTTCTTCAAGGTGCTGGATGTGGCGCAGCGCGTGGCTGGGCTGGGCGCGCTCGGCCGGCCGCGCTATGTCGTGCTGATCAAGGGCAATGGCGGCAAGGACGGCCAATCCCTGATCGATCTCAAGTCCCAGCCCGGCTCCGCGCTGGTCAAGGCGCTGATCAAGGCGCGCCACCGGCAGCCTGATTTCGCCAATGAAGCGCGCCGCGTGGTGGCGATCGAATATCACCTGCAGGCCGCGGCACCCGCTTTCCTGACCGATATCAAGATCGGCAAGACCGCCTTCACCTTCCGCGAATTGCAGCCCGACCAGGACAAGCTGGAAGCGACCCATCTCGCCGGCGAGGGCAGCCGGCAGGAAGATGCCATCGGTGCCATGGGCGACCTCATTGCCTGGGCGCAGTTGCGCGCCAGCGGCTGGCGCGCGGGGGCGACGATCGACGACCTCATGAAATGGGCCGGTCCGCACCGGCGCGGCGAGGATTGGGTCGAGTCGGTGCTGGCCCTGGCGGATGCTGCGGCGAATGCTGCGCAAAGCGATTGGCGCGCATTTTGTGCCGCCCAGGACTGAGCCTTTTTCCAAGGATTTCCGGGACGCCGAAAAATTGCCTCAAATGCTTGATATTACAATGATTGCTCCATGTTGCTGACCTGAGTATAAGCTCCACCATCTTTGGTGACCTGCAGCTGATCCTGGAAAGAACCCGACAGTGATCGACGGCACCGTTTCGACGCTTATCTCGGCCCCGACCATGGGGCTCATGAACCTCGCGCTGGCCCTGGCCCTGGTGGCCGGTTGCCGCGTGCTGGGCCTCATGGATTGGCGCGCCTATGGCCGGCTCGGCCGCGCTGGTGCCGGGCTCGCTCTCGGTTGTCTTGCCATGGCCGGGCTTGCCCTGGTGCGCCTCGGTGTCGCCATCGATCCCGCGCCGATCACGTTCTGGGGCCACGCCGCCTATCTCATCGCTCCCTTCCTGCTGCCGCTCATGGCGGCCCTGAAAATCGATCCGCTGTTTGGTCGGGTCGCTGCGATCGCCATGGCGCTGCTGGCCCTGCCGGTGCTCGGATGGGCCGGGGCGATCGTCATCGGCTTTGCCGGATTGGGCGCCCTTGCCTTTCCCTATCTGCTGCAACGCTGGCCCTTCTGGCGAGCCGAGCGGCATTACGCGGCCCTTGGCTTCCTGGCGGCATCGCTGCTCGCCCCGGCAGCGACAACCCTGCCGCTGTCGGGCATCCTGGTGAGCGTGCTGGCCTTCCTGCTGCATGGGCCGGCCCTCATCGGCATGCTGCGCCTGCTTGAGACAGATACCAGAACGACGCGGGCGGCGGCGCGCGCCGACCGCAAGGCGCAGGAGGAGTTGAGGGCGGCACCGCTCATCAGCCGCACCATCGCCGATCTTCCCGAGGGTGTCGCGGTGTTCGACGCCGCCGACCGGCTGGTTGCCTGCAACGCGACCTATCGCCGGCTCAACCCTTTGGTGGCGGAGATGCTGGAGATCGGCGCCACCTATGCCGATCTAGCGCGCGCCAATGTGTTGCGCGCGCCACCGCGCGCCGATGCCGTTCCGGCCGATCCGGAAGCCGTCATCGCCGATCACCTGGCCCATCACCGGCAACTGCCCTGGCGCTTTGAAACGCCCGGCCCCGATGGCCGCACCTTGCTCGTGATCGAATCAAAGACCGCGGATGGCGGAACGCTGCGCCTCATGACCGACGTCACCGCGATCAAGGGCCGTGAGCTGCGCTTGACCGAGCTTGCCCAGCGCAACGAGGTTCTGGCGACGGTGGTGGGCGCCGTCTCCAGCGGCATCGTCATCTGTGACGCGACCAAGCCGGATTTCCCGGTCAGCTTCGTCAACGCCGCCTTCACCCGCATGACTGGCTATCCGGCGGAGGAAATGATCGGCCGCAATTGCCGTGTCCTGCAGGGGCGCGATACCGATCCGGAGGCGCTCGACCGCCTGCGCCGCGCGCTGGCACAGCAACGGCCGATCAGCGTTACCTTGCGCAACTATCGCAAGGACGGCCGCACCTTCTGGAACGAACTGTCGATCAGCCCGATCGCCGATTCCCAGGGCCGCATCGCGCAGTTTGTCGGCATAATGAGCGATGTCACCCAGCGCATCCGCGCCGAGGAGAATCTGCGCGAGGCAAAGAACCAGGCCGAACTCGCCAACCGCGCGAAGTCGGAATTCCTCGCCAATGTCAGCCATGAACTCCGCACGCCGCTCAACGCCATCATCGGCTTCTCGGATGTCATGAAGATGGAACTGTTCGGTCCGCTGGGGACGCCGAAATACCAGAGCTATGCCAAGGATATCCTCGACAGCGGCAATATCCTGCTTTCGCTCATCAACGACATTCTCGACCTCTCCAAGATCGAAGCCGGCAAGATGGAACTGCATCCGGAGCCGATCGCGGTCGCCGACGTCTTCAATTCCGCCATGACCCTGATGCGCGAGCGGGCCAAGAATGGTGGCGTGACGCTGCGCGCCGTGGTGGCGCCTGACCTGCCGCCGCTCATGGCGGATCTGCGCGTGATGAAACAGATCGTCACCAATCTCGTGTCCAACGCGGTCAAGTTCACGCCCAAGGACGGCACGGTCGAGTTGACGGCGCGGCAGCTCGATGCCAACAGGGCCGAGATCGTCATCAAGGATACCGGCATCGGCATTGCCAAGGCCGACATCCCTGAAGTGCTGAAACCCTTCGTCCAGGTCGACGGCGCCCATCAACGCCGTCAGTCAGGGACCGGGCTTGGCCTGCCGATCGTCAAGTCGCTGACCGACCTTTCCGGCGGCTCCTTCCATCTCGACAGCGATGTGGGGCAGGGCACGACGGTCACCCTGCATCTGCCGCTGGCCCACGATCTCCGGCTTGGCGACAAGGCAGCGCGCAGCGCCGCGGAGTAGAACTGCCGGGCCCACCGTCAAGTCCGCCGTCAGGCCGGATCGAGTGCCGCGGTGCAGCCGAGGAACTTGACGACGCCGTCGTCACCGGATGCCAGAGGACAGACCAGGGCTTCCAACTCGATCCAGTGCCGCTCGATCAGTTCCAGGCGACCGACCGTGCGCAGGGGCCGTCCGGCCTGGGCGACGAAGGCGAGCAGCGCCGCTGAATCGCGCACCACCGGATCGGCCGAATCGAACCGCCAGACCCAGCCGCGGCGAAGTCCGAACAGGCGGATATATTCTTCCCCGGCGAGGCGCAGTTCGAAACCATCCGGGACCGCGGCGATGATGTAGAGATTCTCGGCGACGTCACCGAACTCGGTAACGTCGAAGGCCGCGCGCTGTGGTGGTCCGTGGTCGGCTTGCGCGGTCCACCAGGCAAAGATCCGGCGCAGCGGCGCGGTGACGATATCCTCGGCCCGGGCCCAGGCGATGCTGCGCCCGGCAAGGCCAGGCCAATGCGGTAAGGGTGGGGCGGGTTCGAGTACCATGATCGGATATCACGCCAAGACAGCCTGAACGCGCAGGCTACGAATATCAATATCACGCCAGGGTTGGGCAGGGGCCAAAAAAGAACCGCGCTCCCTCGGGTGAGGTGCGCGGTGCAGTGTGGCGGTTGCAAAATCGAAACTCTACGGCGTCCAACTTAAGCAAGGCGGCGCCGCGCGGCCCATGGTTCAAGCCAGGCGCGCGGTCCCGCCTTAAGCAAGGCGGCGCCGCGCGGCCCATGGTTCAAGCCAGGCGCGCGG
>NZ_CAMDRA010000034.1 GCF_945906275.1 Dongia mobilis | reverse complement strand
CGGGCAACGGATTGCCGCACAGCTTGACCAGCTTGCCGGCAAGCTGCCGACCGGAGGTGACGGTCACCTGCTGGCCCAGGATGGCGCGGATGGCGAGTTCAAACCCATCCCAGCCACCCGGCGCCCGCAAGCCGGGGCGCGCCGCGATCAAGGGGGCGAGGCGTTGATCTTGCGCAAGATGCGCGCCGATCGTGGCGACGTCGGCGCCAAGATCGAACACGCGCCGGATGCGCGCGATGATCGTCGGCAGGGCGCGGACGCAGGGAAAGCGGATCGTGACCGCAAGGCTGTTCTGTGCCGGTTCATGACGAACCTCGATACTGCCGATCTGGTTATCCAGGGCAACCGTGCGGGCATAACAATCGTCCGCCACATGCTCGATACCAGGGATCGCCCGCGCCTTGAGGTAGGACAGCATGAACGGCCAGTCATAAGGCGGCCGGTAGCGCAGGCGCACGACGACCCCCTGGGCCGCGACCGAGCCTTGCGCGACCGCGGTCACCGCCTTGCGCCGCAGCGCCGAGGGTGGTCGCTGATAGAGCTGCTGGAAGGTCTCGTTGAAGCGCCGCACGCTGCCGAAGCCGGCGGCCAGCGCCACCTCCGCCATCGGTAGCCTTGTGTCGTGGATCAGTTGCTTGGCAAAGAGGACGCGCCGCGTCTGGGCGACGGCGATCGGTGAGGCGCCGAGATGTTCCTTGAACAGCCGGCGCAACTGCCGCTCGCCGATGCCAAGGCGTGCCGCTAGATCGTCGACCAGCGTATCCTCGCCGTCCAACGCCCCTTCGGCGATCAAGGCGAGGCCGCGGGTGACCGTGTTCGAGGTGCCGTGCCAGGCGCCAAGGTCCGGCGCCGTTTCCGGCCGGCAGCGTAGGCATGGGCGGAAGCCAGCTTCCTGGGCCGCTGCGGCAGACGGATAGAAACGGCAATTGCTGAATTTGGCGCTGGGTGCTGGGCAGATCGGCCGGCAATAGATTCCGGTCGAGGTCACGCCGACGAAGATCCGCCCGTCAAAGCGCGCATCGCGTGACTTCAGGGCGCGATAGCAGGCGGCCGGCTCCGGCAGCATCGCCTCCGGTGCGGGCAAGTCCGGCTGGTGGGGCGGATCGGTGTCGCGTGTCAGATGGTCCATGCCCCGATCATGCCACTGCCCGCCACCGCACGCTCGCGGTTTTCGGACATGGTCAATTGGGGCAGGGTCAGTCGAGTTGGATCAATCCAGGATTTTGTAGGGCACCACGATCTTGCTGCCTCGGGCGAAGACGACGCATTTGAGATTCTTCTCGATGCATCCCTTGTTCGCCCAGTTCACGGCGCCCGCGCCAAAGGTGCACGCATCGTATTGCGGCGGGCAATAACTGTATTGTGCGCTCACGCCGACATCGCCCACCAGTGCCACCAGAAAGGCGCCATCCTTGCGATAGCCGCCCTGGACGGCGAGATATTCCTGGTAATAGTCCCAGACATCCTTGGTGATGCTCAGCGTCTTGCCAGCCGGGTATTGCAGGGCGCTTGGCCCGCTTGCACAGGCCGCAACCAGAGATGCCGCGGCAGCCAGTGCTACCAGCGGTTTAAGCAAACGCATGAACGCCATTCTGAATTACCCAAGGTACACGTTAAAATTATCGATTGGAAACGTAGACAATTAATATTTGAACTGCAACGGAAATGTGATTTTCCCAGAGATATGTCCGCGGACGCTCTTACGAGTGTTCGCCGGACACGCTGGGCGGCAATTTGCGAACGCGTTCCCGATACGAGATGTAGATGGCGCAGGCGATGAGGATGCCGACGCCGACAAAGGTCCAGCGGTCGGGAAAATCGCCGAAGAAATACCAGCCCGCCACCACCGCCATGATCATCTCGGCATAGGCAAGAGGCGCCAGCAGGGACGCCTCGGCATGGTCATAGGCCTTGACGATCAGCGAATGGCCGATGGTGGCGATAAGGCCGAGCAGGGGAAACAGCAGCCATTGTTCCGTTGTTGGCGCCTGCCAGACGAACAAGACGGCGATGGTCGTGATGATGGAGCCCACGACATTGGTATGGAAGGTCGTCACCATGGCATTGGCGCGGCCGGAAATCTTGCGCGTGAGCAGCATGTAGATCGCAAGCGACGTGCCGGCGGCGAGCGCCATCAGCATGCCGGGATTGAACGCCTGGAAGCCGGGCCGGATGATGATCAGGGTGCCGATGAAGCCGATGAGAACGGCGGCCCAGCGCCTGACGCCGACCTTCTCGCCGAGCATGACCGGCGACAGCATGGTGACAATCAGCGGCTGCACGAAGAAGATCGCCAGCGTATCGGCGATGGGGAGTAATTTGAGGCCCCAGAAAAAGAAGAAGGTGGCGCTGCACAGGAACAGACCACGCAGGCTGTGCATCCAGAAGGGGTCCGGCGCCAGGCCCTTCAGCCCCACGACTTTCCAGGCGACCGGCAGCGTGATCAGCATGCCGAAGAAGAGCCGCGCCCAGACGATCTGCACCACGGGCACGCTCTGCTCGCCCAGCGTCTTGGCGACCACGTCGAGAAACGGCAGCACCGCCATGGCGGCGAGCATGAGAACAATGCCGATGAGGGGTTTTTGGGGCGCGCGGGCGGGGGGCATCGTGGCGGCGTTTCCGTCAGAGAAAGCCAGTTCCGCCATATCCGGCGGATCGCGGCTAGCTTGGTTTGAATGACCAACCTAGCCGCGTTCCGCCGTAACCGCTAGCTGTTCGTCGGAAAATCAATAGTCGGCCCGAACAGATGGTTGCACCTCGTGTCGATCAGCCCTTTGCTGCCTTGATGCCGCGCGCCCAGGCACTGATGGCCGATGCCAGATCCTTGCTGACCGGGGCGACGGGTATGGCAATCAGGCCGACGAGGATGGCCAGGACGAAGTAGCGCGACCCCAGATATCCGGCGATGAGGTTCTGATCCGGCAGGCAGACATTGTTGCTGAGATTCATGGCGGCTGCGCGCGCGGCTGTGCAGGCATCAGCAAAGAGGAGGCCACCGGCAAAGATGGCCAGGATGACGGCGATGAGGGCGGCGACGTTGTATGCGACGCTGCGATAGCGACGGTCGGCCCGTTCATAGGAGGCATCCAGCCTTGCATCAATCGCCGCGTCGAAATGCTCCATCAACGTGACTTGTTCCAGGGTGAGTTCTTTGCCGGCATGGATTGCGCGAAGGGCGGTGGCAAAGGCCGAGGCATCGATCTTGACGATCGCCGAGACAATGCCTACGGATTCGGGCGCAAGGCCCAGTTTGATGAGCGATTTCGCGATCGCCTTCTGATCGGCCCTGTTGCGCCCGTTCAACCAATGCGCCCAAAGCGTTTCCTGCCAGCTCTGCCCTTTTCCGAGAGCCGATTTCAGGATCGGGTCAAAAGGGGCGAGCGCCTGTTTGACGAAGGCGTAGCCGCTGTCATCCCATTTGATCCATAAACCCTTGGTCACATCCACCAATCCTTGCGCGGCAGCACCGAGTGCCGCGACGGTGCCGACGATGAGACCGATTTGTGTAAGGCTGCCATCGAAAATGCCGGTGGCGACGTCGCTTTCCATTTTTGATCCCCAATTTCACTGAGCCGGATTGGCGGCACAGTGTTGCTGGCCTTGGAAGTGCGCTGTCGTGAGATTTATGTGATGCCGCTGCTCGATTCTGGCGATGTCCGGCGCTGGCCAGCAGCCACTCCGGCCATTTGCGGGAATGAGTTCGACGGAGTTGCACCCCGGAAGGGTAGCCAGGCCGGCAAGACCCGGCTCGCGCCTGCGACCGACCCCACCCCTTCCGCCAACCGCCCCAATCGTCTAAGAAGACGCCCAAGCCCTCATTCGGGCAATTGGAACAAAGTGGGTCGGAGCTAAAAAATGGCGGCGTATCAATATATTTACGTGATGAAGGGCCTGTCCAAGGCCTATCCGGGCGGCAAGAAGGTCCTGGACAATGTCTGGCTGTCCTTCCTGCCCGGCGCCAAGATCGGCGTGCTCGGCCATAACGGGTCGGGCAAGTCGACGCTGCTCAAGATGATGGCCGGGATCGACAAGGAGTTCAATGGCGAGGCCTGGGCCGCGGATGGCGTCACCGTCGGCTATCTCGCCCAGGAGCCGGAGCTCGATCCCAAGAAGGACGTGCTCGGCAACGTCATGGAAGGTGTCGGTGCCACGGCGAAGCTGCTCGAGGATTTCGAGGCAGTCTCCAATGCCATGGCCGACCCCGACGCCGATTTCGACACGCTGCTCGCCAAACAAGCGGAGTTCCAGGAGAAGATCGACGCCGCCGACGCCTGGGATATCCAGCGCACGGTCGAGATCGCGATGGACGCCCTGCGCTGCCCGCCCTCCGATTCCGATGTGACCAAGCTGTCCGGTGGTGAACGCCGCCGCGTGGCGCTCTGTCGCCTGCTGCTTTCCAACCCGGACATGCTCCTGCTCGACGAACCGACCAACCATCTCGACGCGGAATCGGTCGCTTGGCTGGAGCATTTCCTGGAGAATTACAAGGGCATGGTCGTGGCCGTGACCCATGACCGCTACTTCCTCGACAATGTCGCCGGCTGGATTCTCGAGCTCGATCGTGGCCAGGCCATTCCGTTCGAAGGCAATTATTCCGGCTGGCTGGAACAGAAGTCGAAGCGCCTGGAGCAGGAATCGAAGTCCGAGAGTTCGCGTCAGCGCACCCTCGACCGCGAATTGGAATGGATCCGCCAGGGGCCGAAGGCGCGCCAGGCGAAGTCCAAGGCCCGTGTCACCGCCTATGAAGCGCTGCTCGCCCAGCAGAACGAGAAAAGCCAGGAGACGGCACAGATCTATATCCCGGCGGGTCCGCGCCTCGGCGATCTCGTGATCCAGGCTGAGCATCTCAACAAGGGCTTCGGTGACAAATTGCTGATCGAGGATCTCTCCTTCCGCCTGCCGCCCGGCGGCATCGTCGGCGTCATCGGTCCGAACGGTGCCGGCAAGACCACCTTGTTCCGCATGATCACCGGCATGGAGACGCCCGACAGCGGCACCTTCAAGGTCGGCGAAACGGTGAAGCTCGGCTATATCGACCAGTCGCGTGACAGCCTCAACGCCAACAAGACCGTGTGGGAGGAGATTTCCGACGGCCATGACGAGATCGAACTCGGCAAGCGCAAGATGCCGAGCCGCACCTATGTCGCGGGCTTCAACTTCAAGGGTACCGACCAGCAGAAGAAGGTCGGCCAGCTTTCCGGCGGTGAACGCAACCGCGTGCACCTTGCCAAGATGCTCAAGGGCGGCGCCAACGTCCTGCTGCTCGACGAACCGACCAACGATCTCGACGTCGACACATTGCGGGCGCTTGAGGAAGCGCTGCTGGAATTTGCCGGATGCGTGGTCGTGGTCAGCCACGATCGCTGGTTCCTCGACCGCATCGCCACGCATATGCTGGCGTTCGAGGGCGACAGCCATGTCGAATGGTTCGAGGGCAATTACCAGGATTACGAGGTCGATCGCCATCGCCGCCTCGGCACCGATGCCGATCAGCCACACCGGATCAAATACAAGCCGCTCATTCGTACCTGACCGGGCCGGCTTGATTCATATCAAGGTGCTTGCCGTAGGGTTTGGGCATGAGAAGATGGGGTTAGGTTTCTGACCACTTCGTTTCAGTCCAGACCGGCGGTTGTCCCATGCGCCTTTCGAGCATCCTCTTCATCCTCGCCCTCATCGGTGGTGCCGCCGCCGGTTATGTGTTCTGGCAGGAACGGCAGAGTGAGGCGGCCCTGCAGGGTTTCGCCGTCGCCAACGGCCGTATCGAGGTCGAACGGGTTGCCGTTGCCACCAAATACGCCGCCCGCGTCGCCGCCATGCTGGTCGATGAAGGTGATATCGTCGCCAAGGGCGATGTGGTTGCCGAAATGGACACGGCCGAACTGAAGGCGAACCTTGCCGAAGCGCAGGCCAATGAGCGCCAGGCCCAGGAAGCCATTGGCCAGGCGCAAGCCGAAATCGGGATTCGCCAGGCGGATCTCCTGCTGGCCGAAATCGAATTGAAGCGCGCAATCACCCTGGAAAAGAAGAATGCCGGCCCGGTGGCCGAGGTTGAGCGCAGGAAGGCCCAGCGCGATGTCGCCGTGGCCGCGCTGAAGGGTGCCGAGGCCGGGGTCGAGAATGCCAAGGCGGCGGCCCTGGCCGCGGCGGCACGGGTCGAGCGCCTGCAGACCGTGATTGCCGACATGACCCTGCGCGCGCCGACCGACGGCCGCGTCGAGTACCGGCTGGTGAAGACGGGCGAAGTGCTGGCGGCCGGCGGACAGGTGGCGACCCTGCTCGATCTTGCCGACGTGCATATGGTGGTGTTCTTCCCGACCGCCGTTGCCGGCCGCGTCGGTCTCGATTCCGAAGCACGCATCGTGCTGGATGCGGCCCCCGAATTCGTCATTCCGGCCAAGGTCAGCTTCGTCGCGGCGGAAGCGCAGTTCACGCCGAAATTCGTCGAGACGAAGACCGAGCGCGACAAGCTCACCTATCGGATCAAGGTGGAGATCGATCACGATCTGCTGGTCAAGTACCGCGACTATGTGAAGGCCGGTTTGACCGGCAATGCCTATCTCAAGGTGGATGCGGCCGCCACCTGGCCGGATTTTCTCGCGCCGAACCTGCCGCCGCCCTCGAATCGCGCATCCTTGGCCGCGCCGGCGGATGTGGCCCAGGGTAGCGCCAACCCGTGAACGGAAACCTGCCCGAGCCGGCCGTGCGGCTGCGGGGCGTCCAGCACCGCAACAACCGGCATTTCGCGCTTCAGGATATCGCCCTCGAGATCCCGGTCGGCGGCACTGCAGCCATCATCGGGCCGGACGGTGTCGGGAAATCGACGCTGCTGTCGCTGATTGCCGGGACGCGTCGCATTCAGCAGGGCGACGTCCATGTGCTGGGCGGTGACATGCGGCGCCGGCGGCACCGAAACGCCATCGCTGAGCGCATCGCCTATATGCCGCAGGGGCTGGGCAAGAATCTTTATCCGACCTTGACCGTTGCCGAGAACATCGACTTCTTTGCCGGTCTCTTTGGCGTGCATGGGGCGGCGGCGAAGGCGCGGCGCGACCGGTTGCTGGTCGCGACCGGCCTCGACCCGTTCCCGGACCGGCCGGCCGGCAAGCTCTCCGGCGGCATGAAGCAGAAACTCGGCCTCTGCTGCGCGCTCATCCATGACCCTGATCTGCTCATTCTCGACGAGCCAACCACCGGCGTTGATCCATTGTCGCGTCGGCAGTTCTGGCACCTCATCGACGAAATCCGCGCCGAGCGACCGGGCCTCACCCTCATCACCGCCACCGCCTATATGGAGGAGGCAGCGCGCTTTGCGCATCTTATCGCCATCGATGCGGGACGGCTGCTGGCCGCGGGGCCGACGCCACAGGTGTTGGAAGAGGCCGGTGCCGCGACCCTGGAAGAAGCGTTCGTTACCTTGCGCCACCGTGCTGGTCTCTCAAAAGCAGCGCCTGTCGCCGATGAGGTCGCTCTGCCGCCGCGCCCGCATCATGACGGGCCACCGGCGATCGAGGCCGAGGAACTGACCTGCCGTTTCGGCGACTTCGTCGCCGTGGACCGGGTCAGCTTCCGCATCGAGACAGGCGAGATCTTCGGCTTTCTCGGCTCGAATGGCTGCGGCAAGACGACGACGATGAAAATGCTGACCGGCCTGTTGCCCGCCAGCAGCGGTTCGGCCAGCCTGCTTGGGCAACCGGTGGCGGCGCAGGACCGGCAGTCACGCCTCAATATCGGCTACATGTCGCAAAGTTTTTCTCTGTATGAAGAGCTGTCGGTTCGCGCCAACCTCGATCTCCATGCCAGGCTCTATCAAGTGCCGCGTATTGAACTCGCGGCGCGCATTGCCGATTCCATAAAGCGCTTCGATCTCGAAGCGATCGCCGGCCGGCTGCCGCGCGACCTCTCGCTCGGGCAGCGCCAGCGCCTGCAATTGGCGGCGGCCTGTCTGCACAAGCCACGAATACTCATTCTCGACGAACCGACCTCGGGCGTCGATCCGGAGGCGCGCGATGCCTTCTGGCATCAGATCGGCCATCTCGCGCGCAACGAAGGTGTCACCATTTTCGTCTCCACCCATTTCATGAATGAAGCTGCGCGTTGCGACCGAATTTCCTTCATGCATCGCGGCCGCACTTTGGCGGTGGGCGAACCGCCGGCCCTTGCCGCGCAATATGGCGATGGCGATCTGGAGACGGCCTTCGTCAAGCTGATCGAAGCGGATGAAGGTGTCGCCGTTCGGGCCGCCGTGCCAGCTCCGACCATGGTGACCGAAGCGGCAGCACACCCGAGTATGGCTGCGCTGCGCCGCATCCTGGTCTTTGCCAAGCGCGAGGCGCTGGAATTGCGGCGCGATACCGTGCGTCTCGCCTTTGCCTTGCTGGCCCCGCTCTTCCTGATGGTCTGTTTCGGCTTCGGCATGTCGTTCGATGTCGAGGATCTGCGCTATGCCGTGCTCGACCGAGACCGGTCGCTGGAAAGCCGCAGCCTGATGGAGGGCTTTGGCGGGTCGCCCTATTTCACCGAAACGCTGCCGATCGCCGATTTCAACGACCTCGACCAGCGCCTGCGCTCGGGCGACGTGCAGGTGGCGATCGAGGTGCCGCCGGACTTTGGCCGCGACCTGATGCAAGGTCGCCGGCCCCAGATCGGTGTCTTTCTCGATGGCAGTTTTCCCTTCCGCGGCGAGACGGCCCGGGGTTATGTGCAGGGCATAGCGCTCAAACAGGCCATGGAGCGCGCGCGCCAGACGATCGGCAAGTTTCCCGATCCGGCGCCTTACGAACTGGTCCCGCGCTTCCGCTACAACCAGGATTTCAAGAGCGTGGTCGCGATGGTGCCCGGCGTCATGATGCTGCTCCTGGTGCTCATTCCGGCGATGCTGACGGCGCTCGGTGTCGTGCGCGAGAAGGAACTCGGCACCATCGCCAATCTCTACGCCTCGCCGGCGGGCATCGGCGAATATCTCATCGGCAAGCAATTGCCCTATATCGGTGTCGGCTGCATCGCCTTCCTGTTGATGACGCTCCTCGCCATTCCGGTCTTCGGCATCTATCCAAAGGGCAGCCTGCTGGCCCTGGCCGTGGCCGTCCCGCTCTACCAGATCGCCACGACCGGGTTCGGGCTGCTCATCTCGGCCTTCTGTTCAAGCCAGGTTGCGGCCATCTTTGCGGCGGCGATCCTCTCGATCATTCCGGCCGTCAATTTCTCGGGCCTCATGTATCCGACGGCGACGCTGGAAGGTGCCGCGAAATGGATCGGCCTGGGTTTTCCGGCTTCCTGGTACCAGACGGTGAGCCTCGGCGTCTTCACCAAGGGGTTGGGCTTCGCAGCCTTTACCAAGGAGTATCTCGCCCTGGCGGCGTTCGGCATCGCCTTCCTGGTCCTGGCGCGGCTCTGCGTCTCGAAGCAGGAGCGCTGAACCGTGAGCAACGCCTCCGCGCTGCGCTGGCTCCACAACGTCTATCGCCTGGGCGTCAAGGAGATGGTCTCGCTGGCGCGTGACCCCGTGCTGCTTGGATTGATGATCTTTTCCTTCACCTTTTCGATCTATTCCGTGGCGCATGGTGTTCGCACCGAGGTCAAGAACGCCGCCATCGCCGTGGTCGATGGGGACGGGTCGCAACTCTCCCGCCGCATCATCGAGGCGCTGCAGCCGCCATATTTTCTGAAACCGCAGTTGATCGACCGCTCCGAGGTGGATGCCGGCCTCGATCGCGGACAGTTTACCTTTGCGCTCGACATGCCGCCGGGGATGGAAGCGGATCTGTCCGCCGGGCGCGAACCCAAGATCGGCCTTGCCGTCGATGCAACAGCCATGACCCAGGCCGGCGTCGGCACGAACTATGTCACCAGCATTGTCGATCGGGAGATTATGGCGTTTCTCGGCCAAAGCGGCACGGCGTCGCTGGTGCCGGCAGAGGTCGTCATCCGCACCTACTTCAATCCCAATCTCGATTCGAGCTGGTTCATGTCGGTGATGCAGGTGGTCGAGAATGTGACGATTCTCTCCATCATCCTGGTCGGGGCCGCCGTCATCCGCGAACGCGAGCGGGGCACCATCGAGCATCTGCTGGTGATGCCGGTCAGTGCCAGCGAGATCGCCGTCGCCAAGATCTGGGCCAACGGCCTCATCATCCTCATTGCCGTGGCGCTCTCGCTGCATTACGTGGTGCAATGGTTGCTGGGCGTTCCCATTGCCGGCTCGGTGCCGCTGTTTCTGGGAACAGCGGCCATCTATCTTTTCGCCACGACGGCGATGGGCGTTCTGCTCGCCACCGTCGCCAATTCGATGCCGCAATTCGCCATGATGGCGATCCCCTGTTTCGTCCTGATGAACCTCCTCTCGGGTGCGACCACGCCGCTCGAATCCATGCCGGAATTCTTTCAGGTGGTGATGAAGGCGCTGCCCTCGACGCATTTCGTGGCGGCATCCCAGGCCGTGCTCTATCGCGGCGCCGGGGCCGACATCATCTGGCCGCAGATGCTGTTGATGGGGGCACAGGGCTCGCTGTTCCTGGCATTGGCCCTACGTCGCTTCAAGGCGATGCTGGCGCGCCAGACCTAAGCCGCCTTTGGCCAGGGCTATTTCCGCCGCTTGGCCTTGTCCTTGAACTTCGACGATTCGCCCGGCCGGCCAGCAGTCGAGCGGGCGCGCGGACGCCCATCACCACTGGCAGGGAGTGGCTTGCCGGCAGCATCGAGGCCTCCTTTAAGACCGCCCGTGGTGACGGGAATCTCAAGGTCGATCGCTTCCAGCCGCTTGATCTCGTCGCGATAGCGGGCGGCTTCCTCGAATTCGAGATTGCCGGCGGCAGTGCGCATTTTCTTCTCAAGTTCGGCCAGGGTCGCTTTCAGATTGTGGCCAAGCAGATGCTTGTCCCCCAGAATTCCGGTATCGACGGTGACATGGTCCGATTCATAGACCGAGCCCATGATGTCGCCGATATTCTTGCGCACCGATTCCGGGGTAATGCCGTTGGCCACGTTATAGGCCTGCTGCTTTTCGCGCCGCCGGTTGGTCTCGGCGAGGGCATAGGCGAGGCTGTCCGTCATCTTGTCGGCATACAGCAGCACGCGACCATCGATGTTGCGCGCGGCGCGGCCGATGGTCTGGACCAGGCTGGTGCGCGAACGCAGGAAGCCTTCCTTGTCGGCATCGAGAATGCACACCAGCGCGCATTCCGGAATATCGAGCCCCTCACGCAGCAGGTTGATGCCGACCAGCACGTCGAAGGCACCGAGGCGCAGATCGCGGATGATCTCGATGCGCTCCAGGGTCTCGACATCGGAATGGATATAGCGCACGCGGACACCGGCCTCATGCAGATATTCGGTCAGATCCTCCGCCATGCGCTTGGTGAGCGTGGTGATGAGGACGCGCTGGCCCTTCCTGGCGGCATCCTTGCATTCGGCCACCACATCATCGACCTGGGTCTCGGTCGGGCGGATGATGCAGATGGGATCGATGAGGCCGGTCGGGCGGATGACCTGCTCGATGAAGGCGCCACCGGTCTGCTTCAGCTCCCAGGGACCAGGTGTCGCCGAGACCTCGATGGTCTGCGGACGCATCTGCTCCCATTCCTCGAACTTCAGCGGCCGGTTGTCGGTGCAGGAGGGCAGGCGGAAACCGTATTCGGAGAGCGTCGATTTCCTGTGCCAGTCGCCCTTGAACATGCCGCCGATCTGCGGGATCGAGACATGGCTTTCATCGGCGATGAGGAGCGCGTCACTGGGCAGATATTCGAACAGGGTCGGCGGCGGCTCGCCAGGATTGCGGCCGGTGAGATAGCGCGAATAGTTCTCGATGCCGGCGCAGACGCCCGTGGCCTCGATCATTTCCATGTCGAAATTGACGCGTTGCTCCAGCCGTTGCGCTTCCAGCAGCTTGCCATGGTCATTGAACTCCTTGAGGCGAACCTTCAGTTCTTCGCGAATGAGCTTCACGGCCTGCTGCAGCGTGGGCTTCGGCGTCACATAATGGCTGTTGGCGTAGATCTTGATCTCGGCAAGTTCGGTGATCTTCTGCCCGGTGAGCGGGTCGAATTCGACGATGCTCTCGATCTCCTCGCCGAACAGCGACAAGCGCCACGCACGGTCTTCCAAATGGGCCGGGAACAGTTCGAGGATGTCACCCTTGATGCGGAAGGTGCCGCGGAAGAATGCAGTCTCGTTGCGTTTGTACTGGAGTTCGATGAGTCGCCGCACCAGCCCGTTGAAGTCGATATTGTCACCGGGCTTCAAGGTGATGGTCATGGTCGAATAGGTTTCCGGCGCGCCGATGCCGTAGATGCAGCTTACGGAAGCGACGATGATCACGTCGCGTCGTTCGAACAGTGCGCGCGTTGCCGAGTGGCGCATGCGGTCGATCTGCTCGTTGAGCGAGCTTTCCTTCTCGATATAGGTGTCGGTGCGCGGGACATAGGCTTCCGGCTGGTAATAGTCGTAGTAGCTGACGAAATACTCGACCGCGTTTTCCGGGAAGAAGCTCCGCATTTCGCCGTAAAGCTGTGCCGCCAGTGTCTTGTTGGGGGCCAGAACCAGGGCCGGCCGCTGCACCGCCTGGATGACATGGGCGATGGTGAAGGTCTTGCCGGATCCGGTGACGCCTAGGAGCACCTGGTCGCGTTCATGGGCGTTGACGCCCTCGATCAGTTCCTTGATCGCCTGCGGCTGATCACCCGCCGGGACATAGTCGGAGACGAGCTTGAACGGCTTCATCGGCAGCTGCTCGGCGGCGCCGATTGCGCGTTCCTCGATGACGGGATCTGACTGCAACGGTTTCATGGGGCCGGTTATAGAACAAAGAGGGAAAGAGAGGTAGAGATATGATCTCCGCCTCCCCGTCCTGCAAGGGCCTCAAGCCGCCTGTTGCGCCTCGAGATGCCGTGGATAGAACCGCGCCATCATGCGATCAACATAGGGCCGCAGATTGGCGTGTGATTCAGCCGCCCGGCGCAGGTCCGTGTCGAAGAAGGGCGCCATGATATGGGTCAGCATGCCGAAGGCCGTGGCGTCCGTGCCGCAGGGCTCGTTGCCCATGAGATAGGGCTTGTCGCCGAGAATCTGCGACAGGCTGTAGAGCGAGCGTGTGCCGAGGAACAGGATATCCTCGTCGGAATGGCGACCGAGGCCATGGCCGTGCAGTCTTTGGGAAATTTCCGCCAATGTTTCGGCCTTCATTTTTTCGCGGATCTCCGCCGGGATGCGATCGAAGAACATTGCCGGCCCCTTCGCAAAATTGACCGGATCGAGCCAGCGCGCCCGGAGCGATGCCCAGCCCAGATGATCCTCGATCATGCGTTCGACCGCCCAGGCCATGGCGCGCTGCTGCACGTCGAGTCCGGCGTCGAAATCGACGCCATAGGACCATTCGATATGCTGGCGGATGAAGGTTGAATCGGCGATCACGCGCGCGCCGTCCTGGATATAGGGCAGCTTGCCCTTGGGTGCCTTGTCGAAGCCGGTCAGGTCCTTTTCGTAGGGCAGGCCGGCCATCATGAGCTGCGTTTCCGTCTTCATGACATAAGGGCTGGCCTCCGGCAGGTCGAAGGCGGGTCCGAAGCCGAAAAGGATGATGGGAGCGGTTGGTTTCAACATGGCGGCTTCCTTTGGGATCAGCGTTGCGATGACCAGATCTTTACTGCCACCCTGCTGCCAGCCTAGTGTCAGCAGCGAACAAAACGGGTAGAAAAATGCCATGCGGCGGGCGGACCGGCTCTTCCAGATCATCCAGATCCTGCGGCGGCACCGGAAACCGCTGACCGCCGATGCCATTGCCGCCGAGCTCGAAACCTCGAAACGCTCGATCTACCGGGATATTGCCACGCTGATGGCCCAGCGCGTGCCGATCCGGGGCGAGGCGGGCGTCGGGTATGTGCTGGAGGGCGGGTTCGACCTGCCGCCCCTGATGCTCACCGCCGACGAGATCGAGGCGGCCGTGCTGGGCGCGCAATGGGTCACGGGGCGGGGTGATCCGGCCCTGGTCAGGGCGGCCCAGGACCTCATTGCCAAGATCGCGGCCGCCGTGCCGGAACGGCTGCGGCCGATCGTACTTGATCCCGCAAGCCTTACCTCCAGCAACCGCCAGATGCCGCCGGACCTGGTCGACGTGGCCCCCATCCGTGCCGCCATTCACAGCGGCCGCAAGATCGTACTCGACTATCGCGACGAGCTGGGCCGCGCCACCAACCGCAAGGTCTGGCCGGTCACCATCGGCTATCTCGAAACCGTGCGCATGCTGGTGGCCTGGTGCGAACTCAGGCAGGATTTTCGCCATTTCCGCACCGACCGCATTCAGGCGGTCGAGGTGCTTGACGACCGGGCGCCGGAACGACCTGCCGCGCTGCGGGTGAAATGGCGCAAGACCCAGAAACATTCGCGGGAAAACCCGGCATCTTGATGCGCCTGCGGCAGGATGCAGCTTAACACCCACCTTCAACACCAAATAAGTGTAGATACAGTTCAAGCTTGCTAATCCAGTCGCATACTTCGTTTTGGAGCGAAAACCGCCTTTGAATACGGTTCATCAGCCCAGCTTTGTCGAATTGTTCACCCAGAAATTGGTGACTGTGCTGCGTGAGGGCTATCGCCTGGCCGATGTCAGGACGGATGCCATAGCGGGCCTGACAGTGGCCATCGTCGCCTTGCCGCTTTCCATGGCGATCGCGGTGGCCTCAGGGGTGACACCGGATCGCGGCCTCTATACCGCGATCATCGGTGGCTTCATCATCTCGGCGCTGGGCGGCAGCCGTTTTCAGATCGGTGGGCCGGCGGGTGCCTTCATCGTGCTGGTTGCTGCCACCGTCACGGCACATGGCATCGACGGGCTGATCCTCGCGGTGCTGCTGTCCGGCATCATCCTGCTCGCAACGGGCCTGCTGCGATTGGGCACATTCGTCAAATACATCCCCTATCCTGTGACCGTGGGCTTCACTGCTGGCATCGCGGTGATCATCTTCGCCAGCCAGATCAAGGATCTCCTGGGTCTCAGCCTGCCCGGAGGGGAGCCCGGCGAGCTGATCCACAAAGTGCCGGCCCTGGCGCTGGCTCTGCCCAGTGTGAATGCGGCGGCCTGCGCGCTGGCGCTGCTGACCATTCTGCTCATCGTCGGAATCCGCCACTATCGGCCGCGCTGGCCGGGCCTCCTCATCGGCGTCAGTGCGGCGTCGCTGGGCGCGGCCCTGCTCGGCCTGCCGGTCGAAACCATCGGCACGCGCTTTGGCGGCATTCCGCATGTTCTGCCCTGGCCGCAATTGCCGCCGATCACCTATGACAAGGTGGTCGAGATGCTGCCTTCGGCACTCTCCTTCGCCTTGCTGGGCAGCATTGAGAGCCTGCTCTCGGCGGTGGTGGCCGACAGCATGACCGGGCGGCGACATCGTTCGAACTGCGAGTTGGTGGCGCAAGGGGTGGCCAACATCGCCTCGTCCCTGTTCGGCGGCATCTGTGTTACCGGCACCATCGCGCGCACCGCCACCAATGTCCGCGCCGGCGCGCGCGGGCCAGTGGCCGGCATGTTGCATGCGCTGTTCCTGTTGGCCTTCATGCTGCTGGCAGCTCCCCTTGCCTCCTACATACCGCTGGCGGCCCTTGCCGCCGTGCTGGCGACGGTCGCCTGGAACATGGCGGAGAAGCCGGCCTTCGCGGCCCTGTTGCGGGCATCACGCGCCGATGCGGTGGTGCTGATGGCGACCTTCCTCGTCACCATCTTCAGCGACCTTATCAACGGTATCCTGACCGGCTTCTGCCTCTCAGCGCTGCTCATGCTGCATCGTATGGCTGAGGCCGTCGCGACCGCGACCTCCTTCCACAATGAAGATCAGGCCGACATCCAACCGGGCGAGGGGCGCAAGCGTTACGATCCGGGCCAGGCGAGCGATCGCGACATCGTCATCTGCTGGATCTCGGGCGCCTTCTTCTTTGGGGCGGCGGCCAGCGTCGCCGCGGCACTCGATCGGATCGGCGAGCAGCCCAAGGCAGTGATCTTCGATTTTGCCGCGGTGCCAATTCTCGATTCCACCGCGGCGGCCACCATCGAAGGCTTTGTTCACAAGGCCCATAAGCGTGGCGCCCACATCATCATCGCCGCAGCCGATGCCAAGGTCCGGCATTCGCTGAAGGTACTGGGCGTTACGCGCCCAATGGTGCGCTTCGCAGCCGACCTCAAGGCGGCTGTGGCTGCGGCCCATGCAGCGATCGCCGCCGAGCCTAAGGCGTGATCATCGTGCGATAGAGATGCCAGGTCGCATGTCCCAGCACCGGCATCACGATAATGAGCCCGGCGAAGAACGGGATCGACCCCAGTAGCAGGCTGCCGGCGACGATCATGCCCCAGATGGCCATCGGCACCGGGTTGATCGCGACCGCATTGAAGGACGTGCGGATCGCCGTGCCCAAGCCGATATCGCGGTCGAGGAGCAGCGGGAAGGAGACCACGCTCACGGCCAGGGCGAGGCAGGCGAACAGAAATCCCACCCCCATGCCGACCACAATCAGGGTCCAGCCCGCCGGCGTCATGAATACATCCTGCAGGAAGGCGCCCATGGAGAGCGGCTGTTCGGGGCCGAGAATGGCCGTGTGCAGTGTCGCCGCCGTGGCGATCCACATGACGAATACGGAAACCAGAATGAGGCCCAACAAGACGATGCTGCCAAGGGCCGGGGAACGCAGGACAGCGAACGCGTTGCGCCAGGTGACGGCCACGCCCAGTTCCCGCTGCCGGCTCATTTCATAAAGCCCGAGGCCGGCGAATGGGCCGATCAGGGCGAAGCCCGATGCCATCGGAAACAACAGCGGCAGCATGTCGTAGCCGAAAGCCGTTCGTGCCATGACGATGCCGATCACCGGATAGATGACGCACAGGAAGAACACATCCGTGCGATAGGCGCCGAAATCGCCGAAGGCCTTGCGGAAGATATCGAAGAAATCCGTGGCCGCGATGCGCCGCACCATCGGTGGCGACGCCACATCGTCACGGGGCCTCGTGGCGGATGCTTCGAGGGTTTCCAGGGCGTGGGCTGCGTGACGGACCTGGTCCCAGCCCCATTCCAGCGGATTGCGGATTGTCGATGCCATCATTGCCTCCTCGGTCATGCGGGAGGGGGCGGTTCAGGACAGGGCGGATGCCGGGTGTGGGCGCCGCACATGACAGAACCGCGACCCATGATGAAAAAAGCATACGCCGATCCCAACCCTCTGTCTGCGTCGCCATGCTTGGCCGATAAGCGGGCGCAGAATCGGGCCAGGATTGACTTTTGCGGCCGGCTTCCTATTTGTCCCACCACATCCGCGTCCGTCCGGGGAGGCATCCCCGGATGCGGCGCATTGGGGAAAAATACAAGTAATCCAAATAATTGGGGGCGTCGCACCACCATGCTCGAACTAATCACCGACCCAGCCGTCATCCTGAGTTTCCTCACCCTGGCCGTCCTGGAAATCGTGCTCGGCATCGACAATCTGCTGTTTGTGCAGATCGTCGCCAGCCGCTGCGATCCCTCTCACCAGATGCTGGCCCGGCGGGTCGGCCTCCTGCTCGCCTTGGGCACGCGCCTGGTGCTGCTGGCCTCAATCGCCTGGGTCGTGGGGCTGACGGAACCCTTCTGGACCTTCGACTGGTTCGGGCCGGAGATGACCTATGACCTCTCCTGGCGCGACGTCATTCTTCTAGGCGGCGGTCTCTTCCTCCTCGCCAAGGCAACCACCGAGATCCACCATCACATCGAAGGTGCCGAAGGCGGCGTGAAGGGCGGCAAGTATCTCAGCCTGGGTGCAGCCGTGGTGCAGATCGCCATTCTCGACATCGTGTTCTCGCTCGACAGCGTCATCACTGCGGTCGGCATGGCCGATCATCTCTCGGTCATGGTCGCGGCCGTCATTGCCGCGATGATCGTGATGATCGCGGCCGCCGGCCCGGTTGGCAATTTCGTCGACCGGCATCCCACGGTAAAGATGCTGGCCCTCTCCTTCCTGCTGCTGATCGGCATGGCGCTCTTGGGCGAAGGCCTGCACTTCCACATCCCGAAGGCCTATCTCTATTTCGCCATCGCCTTCTCGGTGCTGGTCGAAATGCTCAATCTCTGGGCACGGAAGAAAAAGGCCAGAGTGAAGGTCTAAGAGCAGGGCGGCGCGCCTCTGCGAGGGAACAAGGCTTCATTGTCGGCAGTGATCCGGCAATGAAGCGCTCCCGTCAGCAGGCAGCGCCCTATCCAAACCGCCCGTTGAGATCGATGGTGCTTTCCCAGCCGATGCGATCGAAGTTCTGCGTGATCCAGTTGTCGGCGGTTTCGTAGCCAAGCTGGTGCAGATGCTCGAGGAAAACCCGCTCGGTGTTCATCTTGCTGAGCGAGCCCATTTCCGCGAGTTCCACCTCGGCGCTGATTTCGTGAAAACGGACGGCGGTGTAGCGGTCATTGTGCAGTTCGCCGTTTTCAATCAGCCGGGTGAGCGTGGCGAAGCCTTCCATCTCGCGCACGAGACTGGCGTTGAAGGTCATTTCATTGATGCGGTTGAGAATGTCGCGGGCGGTGACCGGCACATCCGGCCGGTTCATCGGGTTGATCTGCACGATCACCACATCCGAACTGTCGCATTCGTGAATGAGGGGGTGGATCGCCGGATTGCCGAGATAGCCGCCGTCCCAATAAAACTCGCCATCCACCTCGACCGCCTCGAACATCAGCGGCAGGCAGGCCGAGGCCATTAGTGCCTTCACCGACATCTCCGGCGTGCGGAAGGTGCGCGAGCGGCAGGTGCGCACGTTGGAGGCCGTGACGAACAGCTTCACCTCGGGATGATTGCGCAGGTTCTCGAAATCGACCAGGTCGGCCAGCAGATCGCCCAGCGGATCGAGCTTCATGGGATTGACCTGGCGCGGCGCAAACAGGCGGGTGGTGAAATCGAGCCACATGAAAGTGGGATCCTTGTCGACATCCCAGCCCTCGGACACACCTGGAATGCCGCGCGGGATCGCGCGCGGGATCGGGTTCAAGGCCGAGACGCCCATCCAGAAGGCCTGCAGCGCATCAATGGCGCCTTGGCGCTTGCCCTTCAGGAAGCCGTCAGCAAAGACCGCCGCATTCATGCCGCCGGCGCTGGTGCCGCTCAGCCCGTCGATATAGATCCGCGGTTCGCTGATCAGCCGGTGCATGACGCCCCAGGTGAAGGCGCCATGGGAGCCGCCGCCCTGCAAGGCAAGGCTGATCCGCTTCACGCCGGGCTTATGGATCCGGGGCGTGGGCGCGGTCGATGCTGTCGCGGGCGTTTTGCCGTTCATCGGGAACTTTCAGGTCAATGGCGCGAGCCATCATCCCGAAAGACGGTTTATTTTTCATGAAGAATGCCTGATTGGCGCAAATCAGCCGCGCAGCAATTCCAGAAACTCTTTTGCCGGCATGGGCTTGTGCCAGTAGAAACCCTGGCCGAGATCGGCGCCCAGGGCGCTGGCGCGCCGCGCAATATCGGGACTTTCGATGCCGACCATCACGATCCGGCCATTGCATTTCTTGGCGAGGCGCACGAGTTCCGCCACCAGGCCCGCCACTGGCCCACCATTGCCGGACAGGGCCACGAAGCGTCGGTTGAGCTTGATGAGATCCGGATTGAGCGAGGAAAGATACTCGCTGTCACCACCGCCGATGCCGAAATCGTCGATCGAGATGCGGAAGCCGCGCTGCTTCATATCCCAGATCGCAGGCCGGATCTGGCGGTCGGCGGCATCGATCTCGTTCACCTCGATGGCGATCCGGTGGGGCGGGATGCCGGCGGCAGCGACCCGCGCCGCCAGCGCCTCGCGCTTGGTGAGGTCGGCAAACTCGTCAGGTTCGAGATTGAGCGTCACGCAGATCTCGCGTTCGGCCTTCAGTGCCGGACCGAGATCGGCCAGCACCATCTCGACGACGCGCTGATTGAGGATCGGGCCGAGCCCCATCGCCTTGGCCATGGGCAGGAAGTCGGCGGGCGAGATCGCGTCGCCGACCTGGGTGGTCCAACGCAGCAACGGTTCGGCGCCGATGACGGTGTGGTTGGCATCGAGTGTCACGATCGGCTGGTAGGCCATGGAGAGGCCGCCTTCCTCGATCGCGCGCGTGAACTGCTTGGCAAGGGATTCCGGACGCTCGACGGCGAGGGCCGCCACCAGGCCCATGATGATTCCGATCATGGCGCCGAAGGCGAGCAGCATATTGGGTTTGGCACCGATGAGGGGGGCCGCCATGCCAAGCATGAAGGCAATCACGAACACCAGCAGCTTCAGTTTTAGTCGGCCTGACATTGCTACTTCCGGACCTGCGAATTGTGTGTCGTCCCCAGCCGCAAAGTGACGGATACAAGTACAAATGGTCAAGAGTGACTAAAAAACGTCACCAAATACCGCCGAAGTGGTATCCGCGGGCGGAAATCAACCGGTTCAGTTCAATTCAGTCTTCAGGAAGGAAAAAATCCGGGGATCCAGGCTTTGTGCGACGTTGAAGCGCAGATGGCGCGGCCAGGCACCCTCCGGGCTGAAGACATTCCCGGGTGCCAGGACGATGCCCTGATCCTGGGCGGCGACCGCCAGGGTCTCGGCATCGTGGTCTATCCTGCCCCGATCCGGCGGCAGGCCGAGCCACAAGAATAGGCCTTCGCCCGATTCCGCCGCCTCCGGCAGCCATGGCACCAGACCGAGTTGGGTGAGCCTCCTCGCTACCCGGAAGCGCGTGCGTGCGAGCCGGTCGCGAATGCCGGCTACATGCTTGCGGTAGGAACCATCGCTGAGCAGCCGGTGAACCAATTGCGCCGACAGCTCATTGTTGCCGAAGCTCATCGCTAGCTTCAGATCGGCGAGGTCGGCGACGGTGGCGGCATCCGCAGCCAGAAACCCGATTCGCGTCGCGGCCGAGAGCGTCTTTGAAAAACTGCCGAGATGGATCACGCGCTGTAGCCCGTCGAGGGCGGCAAGGCGGAGGCCCGGCGCCGATTCAAAATCGCGGAAGATGTCGTCTTCAAGGATTCGGAAATCATGTTTCTGCGCCAGCGCCAGCAGCCGATGCGCGGTGGCAAGGCCAAGTCGCGCGCAGGTCGGGTTCTGCAGGCCGGCATTGGTGAGATAGAGCTTGGGACGGTGTGCTGTCGCGAGCTGTTCGAGAACCGCAAGATCGGGACCGCTTGCCGTCATCGGCACCGGCAGCAGTTTGCCGCGCTGCGCGCGCACGGCGGCGTGGAAGTTGAAATAGCCGGGATCATCGACGAGGACAGCGTCGTTTGGCTCAACCAGATAGCGGCAGACCAGGTCGATCGCCTGGCTGGCGCCGTCCATGAGCAGCACGCGCTCTGGTGCCGCCGGGATTTCCAGTTCGTTCATGCGCCGGGCGAGCAGGTCACGCAGCGGCCGGAAACCCATCGGCACCCCATATTCGAGGAGACCGGTTTCCGGCGCCCGTGCCAGCGCCCGCAGGGCACTGCGCAGGGCGGCGTCCGGCAGCCAATCCTGGGGCAGCCAGCCACAACCCGGCTTGGGCTGGCTGGGATCGAGGGTGAGCGAGCGCCGCATCATCCAGATCGGGTTGACGCCAGTCCGGGCGCTAGGCCCATCGCAATGTCCTGGGGGGTCCAGCGTCAGGGGTCGTGCGCCTTGCGCGCGGGGCGCTACGAAGAAACCGGATTTCGCCCGGGCGATGACCAGCCCATCGGCCACCAGCCGGTCATAGGCAGCGACGATGGTGAAGGGACTGACCGCGAGCCTGGTCGCGAGCCGCCGTACCGAGGGCAGCTTTTCGCCGGCGCCAAGGATGCCGCTCACCATGCGCCGGCCAAGGGCACCGGCGATGCGGGCGGGGAGGGTGCCGGTTTCGGCGCTGAGGTCGAGATCCATCTGTATTGGCATTTGTGCTGGTATAGATTGAGAGATTGTATCGGAAGTGTGCCTGTTCCGGCCAGCCCCTGTTTGCGAGAGTGGCGCATCTTTTCGAGGATCGCTCACCATGACCGACGCCGCCTTGTCCACCCACCCGTCAGCCAGCCTTGTCACGCGCGGCCTGTTTTATGGCTTGGTCGGTGTCGTCATCTTCGGCGGCTCGCTGCCAGCGACGCGCGCGGCGGTATTGGGGCTCGATCCCTGGTTCGTGAGCGCCGCCCGCGCCGTGGGCGCCGCCACGCTTGGCGGGCTCTGGCTCATGTTCATGCGCCAGTCGTTGCCGACGTTTCGCGACTGCATGCGCCTGGCCTTGGTTGGGCTCTGCGTCGTCATCGCCTTTCCGGTGCTCACGAGCTTTGCCTTGCAATTCGTTCCGGCCAGCCACGGCATCCTGTTCGTCGGGCTCATCCCGCTTGGCACCTGCCTCGTGGGCGCGCTGATCGGCACGGTGCGACCGCGCCGCGCCTTCTGGCCTTGGGCCATTTTTGGCGCCGTGAGCGTCGTCGGCTATGCGGTCTATGTCGGCGGCGGGCAGTTCGGCGCTGCCGATCTGCTGATGGTGGGTGCGGTCATCGCCACGGGCGTGGGCTATGCCGAGGGCGCCAGGCTGTCGCACCACATGGCGCCCGCCGCGGTCATTTCCTGGGCGCTGGTCGTCTGCCTGCCGTTGAGCCTGCCGGCGATGATCCTCACCTGGCCCGCGGCACCGGAAATCGTGCCGGCGTCGGCCTGGATCGGTCTTGCCTATGTGACCCTGTTCTCGATGTTCATCGGCTTCCTCTTTTGGTACTGCGGCCTGGTGCTGGGCGGGACGGCACGGGTCAGCCAGATCCAGCTGTTCCAACCGTTCATTGGACTCGGCCTCGCTGCCGCTTTTTTGGGCGAGGAGGTCGGTTGGGGCCTGCTTCTGGGAAGTGTCATGGTGACAATTGCCGTGGCCAAGGCGCGACGCTACGCCTGACATCGCCACACGTGGTCGGGCATCGCTGGGTTGCATTCGCGGGGGTTGCGAGCGCGGGGGGCGGGGGCTATCTTCCCGCCCGATTTTACCGCCTCGTTTGACCCACCCAAAGGTGACCCAGAATGGCTTTCCTCGCCGACCGCCTCGACCGTATCAAACCGTCGCCCACCATCGCCGTGACCATGAAGGCCCGCGAACTGAAGGCGCAGGGCCGCGATATCATCGGCCTCGGCGCCGGTGAGCCGGATTTCGATACGCCGGACAATATCAAGCAGGCGGCGATCAAGGCGATCAATGCGGGCGACACGAAATACACCAATGTCGACGGGACCGACGCGCTGAAGAAGGCGATCATCGCCAAGTTCAAGCGCGAGAACAATCTCGACTACAAGATCGACCAGATCACGGTCGGCACCGGCGGCAAGCAGGTGCTCTACAACGCGCTCGTCGCCACGGTGAACCCGGGCGATGAAGTGATCATCCCGGCGCCCTATTGGGTATCCTATCCGGACATCGTGCATTTGGCGGAAGGCACGCCGGTGTTCGTCGAATGCGGTCAGAACCATCAGTTCAAGTTGCAGCCGGAAATGCTGGAAGCGGCGATCACGCCGAAGACCAAGTGGCTGATCCTCAACTCGCCCAGCAATCCCACCGGTGCCGCCTATTCCGCGCAGGAACTGAGAGCGCTGGCCGATGTATTGCTGCGTCATCCCAATGTCTGGGTGCTGACCGACGACATGTATGAGCATCTGGTCTACGACCAGTTCAAGTTCGCGACGATCGCCGAGGTCGAACCGAAGCTCTATGAGCGCACCCTCACCATGAACGGCGTCTCGAAATCCTATTGCATGACCGGATGGCGCATTGGTTACGCCGGCGGGCCGGCACCACTGATCAAGGCGATTGCCAAGATCCAGTCGCAATCGACCTCGAATCCGTCCTCGATCAGCCAGGCGGCCGCGGTCGAAGCGCTGAACGGTCCGCAGGATTTCATCGCCAGGCACAATGTCTCGTTCAAGGAGCGACGCGACCTAGTGGTCGAGATGCTGAACAAGGCGAAGGGCTTGCATTGCCACAAGCCGGAAGGGGCGTTCTACGTCTATCCGTCCTGCGCCGGCGCCATCGGCAAGACCACGCCGGATGGCAAGAAGATCGCGACCGACGACGATTTCGTGACCTATCTGCTCGAGGCCGAAGGTGTCGCGGCGGTACAGGGCTCGGCCTTTGGCCTATCCCCCCATTTCCGCATTTCCTACGCCACCTCGACCGAAGCCCTGCGCGATGCCTGCAACCGCATCATTCGGGCCTGCGAAAAACTGACCTGAGTCGCCGAATGCACCGGTGATCGAGCCGCTCGATCACCGGGTGCGACAAAATTGAACCTGTTTCTTGGCCTAAAGCCTTGAAGTTGTCATGGTTTAGGGCCAAGTTTAGAGCTTAAACAGTCAACGAGGATGGCGAGCATGGCACAGATGGAAATGGATATCGGCATCTCCAAGAAGGACCGCAAGGCCATTGCCGACGGCCTGTCGCGACTGCTGGCCGACACCTACACGCTCTATTTGAAGACCCATAACTTCCATTGGAACGTCGAAGGGCCGATGTTCAACACGCTGCACCTGATGTTTGAAGGGCAGTACACGGAATTGGCCCTGGCGGTCGACCTCATCGCCGAACGCATCCGCGCCCTGGGCTATCCGGCGCCTGGCACCTATGCCGCCTATGCGAAGCTGTCCTCGATCAAGGAAGAGCAGGGGGTTCCCTCGGCCGAGGACATGATCAAGCAGCTGGTCTCGGGTCAGGAGCAGATCACCAAGACCGCGCGCAGCGTGTTTCCGGCGGCCGACAAGGCGGGCGACGAACCAACGGCCGACCTCCTCACACAGCGCATGCAGATCCATGAAAAGAATGCCTGGATGCTGCGTGCCCTGCTGAGCAAGTAAGCACGTTAATTCAATATGTTAAGACCGGCGTGGACCTATTCCGCGCCGGTCTTCTTTTGTGCTCCTGGAGGAGCCGCTGTAATCTATCTCGCATCATGCGCGTATCACGTGTCAACGCCGGAGACAAAATGCATCGGTACGCCGGAGTAAAATTGCATCAGTGAGGCTGGCAGGAAGGCCCCCCGCGGGGGGCCTT
>NZ_CAMDRA010000033.1 GCF_945906275.1 Dongia mobilis | reverse complement strand
AACGCCCCCGCCGACAATCAGCCGGCCGACGCCGCCCAAGCCTGATCGCGAAGTGCAGGAAGGCCCCCCGCGGGGGGCCTTCCTGCCAGCCTCACTGATGCAATTTTACTCCGGCGTACCGATGCATTTTGTCTCCGGCGTTGACAGCTGGCTGATTACGGCATGGAGATCGGCTTGCGGCCGGATTTCATCCTTCCCGGGATGGGCGACATTGAGGGAGCAGCACGGGTGGCCGCCGCGACCGGGCAGGCTGCCCAAAAGCAGGGGCTCGATCGTCTGCACCGCGAAGCCGGGACATTGCATGATCTGGCCATGCAGAAAAGTCGACAGGCGAGGGCGGATATCGCGACTCTCGTTCCCCCTCGGTGAAAGGCCAAGACAATGCGCACTGACCCAATTCGGGAGGTGATGGTGGAGATGGTCGAGAGTTCCAAATACAGCCTCGCCATCGCGACGAGATCTGCGACTGAACCGATGAAGGAGCGCCCTTCAAGGGCAATCTCCCGCTGCCAGAGCCTGATGCTGGCATGCGCGATCATGTTTGCTCTGGCAGCGTGCGGCAAGGGAGAGGCGGCCGGCGATCGTGAGGAAGGCCAGCATCTCGCCCGTCAATGGTGCTCCAGCTGCCATAGTGTCGACGACACGCAGGAAGGCAGCGATGCGGCGCCTGCCTTCAGCAACATTGCGATAAGCCGTGGCGAGGACGTGGCCTGGGTTAAGGCATGGCTTTCTTCACCTCACCCCGCAATGCCCGACATGAATTTGTCGCGGGAGGAAGTTGACGACATCATCTCCTATCTTTCCAGCCTGGCACGGCACTGAAGACGTTGGCGGGCAGGCGATGCTGCCGGACTTCCGTCCAGTGTGATCAGTTCCTGCCCGCAGGTGATCGATCAGCGATGGCGGAGCAGCAATACACTGCAAATTCCTTGCGCAATCAGGGCCAGGGAAGTTGAGGCATCGGTTTCGCTCTCGTCGAGCACCACCATGTCGCATTTGAGATCCGTGCAGCGCCGGATCAGGTCGCCGGCTTCGTCTTCGGAAGACATGGCTGCAGTGCGACCAGCCTTCAGAAGAACCACCGAACCCGCCAGCTTCTTCGCCAGCGGATCAATGAAACGCAGGGAGCGGGTCGTGTCGGTATCATCCGCCATGCTGCCGATCACGAGGTGCTGCGCGAGGGCATCCTTCAGCAACAGTACAGAGATACCATCGGAGACCAGTCTGCGCCCCCAAGGGGAACGCAGTTGGGCCCGTCCGGTCAGTGGTCGCGAGAAGCCGGCAAGCAGAACCAGATCGGTCTCGCGTGCCCCCATGGCGACAAGACTGGGGCGTCCCCGCCAGACGGTGAATGTTGCAGGCAATCCGGCCAACTCGGCCTTTGTATTGAAGAGCCGTTGACTGCGGGTGCCTTCGACCTTCAGGGCCGCTACCAGTAGGTCGCTTTCGAATGTGCGGGATTTGAGGTTGCCGAGCTCGGTATGTGATGCAATCGAGAACCGGGCCAAATCGAGCAGTGTCTCATCTTCGGCGAAAATGCCATGGAGCGGGAGCTGCAGCGCCGACGCAAGTTCAACGGCGGAATGGATGGCGCCCTGATGTTCGCCGCCGGGATCGAGCACGACTACAATGCGATTGATGCCAAGATTGTTCGTCATGACGTGCCGATCGTGACGGTTTGCCCACCCCCGCCGCTCCAAAGCCTTTGCCGTTCCGCCAAGGCGGCGAGGCGCCGCATCACCAGGTGATTGATGGTGCCCGTCGGATACTCACCGGTTACACCTTCTTCGCCGGCCTGCAGTCCGGTCAACAATTCGATCCCCTGGTCGACATGGTCGATTGCATGAACCTGGAACATTCCCTGAGTGACGGCGTCGACGATGTCATGGCGCAGCATGAGGTTTCTGACGTTTGCCGAGGGAATGATCACTCCCTGCGTCCCGGTCAGCCCGCGGATTTTGCAGACGTCGAAGAATCCCTCGATCTTGTCGTTTACACCGCCAATCGCCTGGACCTGGCCACGTTGATCGACCGACCCGGTGACGGCCCAGGATTGATTGATTGGCACGTCGGCTATCGCGGACAGGAGGGCGTATAGTTCCGCAGAAGAAGCGCTGTCCCCCTCGACACCGGAATAGGATTGCTCAAAGACAATGCTGGCGTTGAGGGCGAGCGGGCGTTTTTGACCAAACCGCGCGCCGAGGAATGCTGACAGAATGAGGACGCCCTTTGAATGAATGGGGCCACCCAACTCCGTTTCGCGCTCAATATCCAGCACCTGACCGCGGCCAAGCTGGATCCGAGCAGTAATCCGGCTGGGTCGGCCGAAATCGACGCCCCCGATCGACACCACCGACAGGCCGTTTACCTGACCGACCTGGGCGCCATCAGTCTCAATTCTGATGGCGTTCGTCGCAACCAGCTCGTGGAAGCGACTATAAAGTCGGTCCGCGCGGCGGCGTCGCGCATCGATCGCACTCTGAACGGAGGCGCCACTTACCGTGCTGTCGCCGGTCAATCCGGCAAAATAGTCGGCTTCGGTGGCGAGATCCGCCAGCGAGCCCATATCTGTCGAAAGTTTCTCCGCATCGCCCGACAGGCGTGATGCGTACTCAACGATGCGCGACACGGCCGCCGTCTCGAACGGCTTGAGCTTCTCCCGCGCCGTAATGAAGGCAAGGAATTGCCCATACTGGCTGATCTCCTCGGCACCTCGCGGAACCTGGTCGTCGAAATCTGCCGAGACCTTGAAGAGGGTCGAGAAGTCCGGGTCGAGCAGGGATAAAAGGTAGTAAATGCGCGGACTGCCAACGAGAATGACCTTGAGATCGAGGGGCATCAGTTGGGGCTTGAGCGATACGGTACTGGTCAAGCTCAATAACTGTTCAATTGACTCAATCCGTACCTCAGCAGCACGCAGGGCGCGCTTCAGGGATTCCCAGGAAAAGCCATTCAGCAGCAACCGCTCGGCATCCATCACAAGATAGCCGCCGTTCGCCCGATGCAGAGCGCCCGGTACCAGGAGATTGAAGTCGGTCAGCAACGTGCCCATGCGCGAGATATGTTCGACACGACCAACTAGGTTCTGATGGGTCGGATTGTCTTCATAGATGATGGGAGCTCCGGCGCAGTCGCTGTTGTCGACCATGACATTCACCTGGTAGCGCCGAAAGGAGAGGGCGCCCCGCGGACCGCCGTTGAGCGACATGTCATCTGAACCCTGATCATGTCCCGTGGTGAGAAAGTCGTCCGCGTTATGCTGGATGTCCTGTTCAACCACGTCGAGGTAGTCGAGCACGTTCTGCACACCCTTGAACTGCACTTTCAGTTCACCGAATGGCAGACTGGTGACGGCCACCACCATTTCCTGGTTGAGCCGTCGGATCGCCTCGCGCATCTCCCGCTCCCAGGTCGGGATCTGCCGGACGATCTTTTCAAGATCTGTCTGCAGAATCTCGATCTTGTGCCGTATCGCTTCCTGTTCGGCCGGCGGGAGAGCGTCGAAATCCGCCGGTCGAATGGTCTCCTTGTTCTTCAGCGGCGCCAGGGTGAGGCCAAAGGGCGTTCTAAGTAATGCGACCTCCTGCGCCTCAGCTCGCATGCGAAGCTCTTCAAAGGCGCCTTCATGGGCGGATTTGGCCTGTTGCTCGATAGCTTCCCGCCTTGTGCGATAATCCTCCCGTTCAAAGGCTGCCGGCAATGCAACTCGCAGATCCTTGATCAATCGAGCCATGGCATCGCGGAGCTCGGTTGCCCTGCCGGCAGGCAGCCGCAGGATTGTGGGTTGATGAGGCTCGGCAAAGTTGTTGATATAGCACCAATCGTCGGGTTGCGGCCGCTGTGGAGAGAAGCGCCCCAGAAGGTCGCGAATGAGGGTATGCCGCCCAACGCCTGTCGGCCCAAGTACGAAGATATTGAAGCCTTTGCCGCGCACGCCGATGCCGAACTCGATGGCCTCCACGGCCCTTTTCTGGCCGATCGCAAGCGGTGCATTCATGCCGGATTTCAGGAAGTCTTCAGACAATTGCCGCATGTCCGGCAACTGGCTTAGCGGGCAGGGATGGTACAATGCTGCGTCCGGTACCTTTGTGCCGAGGTTCCGCGTCGTTCCCGAATTCTCCATGCCAGGCACCTCCTACGGAGCCACGAGAATTATAGGACCGGAATGCTTGAGGGTGGCTTGATGTAAGTCAACCCCGAAACCGGCCCGGAACAATCCCGGTCCGGATCATCCGCAAGACGGTTCATCTCTGGGGCTATTGTTGCCTGGCAAGGCGGAGACCTGCGCGTTGCGGGCGCTCCCGATGGTGCAGTTTTGGCGAGTGTGGCGATGCCGAATGACATCGGGCATGATTGCAATGGTTGCCCGACTGTTGCGGGGCCATGTGGTCAAGTGAACATGGCTGTACCCAAGGTCAACTTGCCTTTGATCCCTATACGGATAGCGGGCTCTCTGCAGGCCGCTCCTGCTTCGAATCCGGTATTTCTGTCATGGTCGCTTCGGTGAGCAGCAGGACACTCGCCACCGATACAGCATTCTAGATGGCGATGCGCACGACCTTGGTCGGGTCGATGATGCCGGCATCGACGAGGTCAACATATTCCTTGCGGCCAGCATCGAAGCCGTAGCTGCCCTTGCCTTCCAACATGCGGGCAACGACGACCCCACCGTCCACGGAGGAATTCTCGGCAATCTGTCGTGTGGGCGCCTCCAGGGCGCGCTTCAAGATCTGGACGCCGGTTCGCTCGTCTCCGTCGCAATGCGCCTCTTCGCCGGCGACGGCATCGACGCAACGCAAGAGTGCCAGACCGCCACCCGGAACAATACCTTCCGCAACAGCCGCCTTGGTTGCGCTAATCGCATCGTCAAGCGCTTCCTTCTTGGATTTCATTTCCGCTTCGGAAGGAGCGCCGACACGGATGACGGCAACGCCGCCCGACAACTTTGCCAGCCGCTCCTGAAGCTTTTCGCGATCATATTCGCTCGTCGTCTTTTCAATTTCCTTGCGAATCTGGTCAATCCGGCCATCGATCTGCTTGCGGTCCCCGGCTCCGCCAATGATTGTCGTGTTGTCCTTGTCAGCGACAACGCGCTTGGCTCGGCCGAGCTGCTCAAGGGTGGCGTGCTCCAGCTTCAATCCCAGTTCTTCCGCGATGACCTGGCCGTTGGTGAGGATGGCGATATCCTCCATTATGGCTTTGCGCCGATCACCGAAACCGGGTGCCTTCACCGCACAGCTCCGGAGCGTGCCCCGAACCTGGTTGACGATCAAGGTGGCGAGAGCTTCTCCGTCGACTTCTTCGGCGATGACGAGCAAAGGCTTGCCCGACTTGGCGATCTGCTCGAGCAGCGGCAGCATGTCGTTGAGCACACTGATTTTCCGGTCCGACAACAGGACCAGGCAATCCTCCAGGATCGCCTCCATCTTTTCGGGGTTGGTGATGAAATAGGGAGACTGGAAGCCACGATCAAACTGCATTCCCTCGACGACCGCCAGGACCGTCTCGGTTGTCTTGGCTTCCTCGACGGTGATCACGCCCTCGTTTCCGACCTTGTCCATTGCGTCGGCGATCAGATCGCCGATCGCCGAGTCATTGTGCGCGGAGATGGCGGCAACTTGAGCCTTCTCTTTCCGTGTCGAGACGGGGCGTGACAGGGCTTTGAGGGCGCCAATGGCGGATTTGGTGGCGCGATCCAGGCCTCGTTTGATGTCAATGGCGCTGGCCCCGGCCACAACATTGCGCACGCCATCAGCGAAGATGGCTTGTGCGAGAATGGTCGAGGTACTCGTTCCGTCCCCGACCATTTCGCCGGTCTTCTCGGCAGCCTGTCGAAGCATGCGCGCGCCGAGGTTCTCGTCCGGATCCTTCAGTTCCAGTTCCTTGGCAATCGTCACGCCATCATTGCAGACGATGGGTGCTCCCCATTTCTTCTCTATGAGGACCGATTTTGATCGGGGTCCGAGGGTGACCCGGACAGCGTCCGCCAGCTGACTGGTGCCGCGCAGGATCTTTTCCCGCGCGGCGGAGCGAAACAGGACCTGTTTGTGAGCCATATGCACTCCCCGTCAAGGTAGAGTCTGGTCTGATGCCCGAAGGTGAGGCGGCATCGGGTCGAAAGGGCGTTGTTCAATTTGGATGGAGGGGGTCTTCGCTGCTGAACTCGGTCGTCGACAGCAATATGTCGCACACCAGTTCGGCGATCGGTGTCAATCCCTGGGCATTGAGCCGCGGTTCTTCAAGACCGGCGTCGATCCATTTGAGGGCCTGCTCAATCTCAGTGTAGTTCGCGCCCGTCGCCAGAATGGCTGCGATCACGCTGTCATCCAGATCGCCGACGAGACGGGTAACGTCGTCATGTGTGAGGCGCTGTGCTCCGTGACTGTCATCCTGGGTTTTCGACATGTCGTTTCTCCCGTCTTGCCGATGTTATGTGGCGTGGTGCCATCTGGTCTAACCGATCGGCTTCACGTCACTGGCTTGAAGTCCATTTTCGCCCTGCGCCGCGACGTATCTCACTTTGTCGCCCACAGCGAGCTTGTGGAAGCTGTCATTCGGGACACTGTTGGCATGAAAGTAGATTTCTCCCAGGGTAGCGTCCTCGATGAAGCCATAGTTCTTCTTCGGGAATAGACGCAGGACCGTGCCGACGGCAGGGGTGTCATGGGTCTTGACGTCACCGCGCTGTTGACGCGTCACATCCTCGACCCGCCGGGTCAGGGCATCAAAGGCATCGCGGATGGCCACGTAGATGTCTTCATGGGCTTGATGCTTGGGCGGGGAACGGTTGATCGCTACTTCGTGACCCGGGAGCGTCAGATCGATACTGACATGATAGAGCCGCCCGGTCTTTTGGCGTCGATTGGGGGCGCGAACAACGACCCGGCAACTCATGATCTGATCGCTGAATCGGTCAAGTTTGGAGGCGAGTTCCTCTATCCGGGCGCGCACGGCATCGGATGGATCCATGTTGCTGAAAGTGATCTGCAATGGGATTTGCATCGGCCCACCCTCAAGGTTGGCAGGGAATTTATTGTTTCTTACTAGCCGAATGGGAGTCCACCGTCCTTGACCTGGATCAAGTAGTGTTGTCCACAAGACATCCCATTGTAAAAAACACACCGGCCGGGAGGGGCAAACTGGCAGGGACGCATGGGTGCCGATAGGTCATTCCGAGACGAAAGTGCCAGTGGCTGAGTTCTGTCAGCCCTTGCACCCAGTTTGTTCTCCAGTCGGCTGCGGCATGCGGCAGGTCAGCGGTCTTAGCCGGACGACGGGTTCTACATAGACAATTCTGCCGCGCCATCGCCGTGCGGTTCGGAATTTCGCGAGCGGGATGCCTGTCCGATGTCGACTTTTCAAACGAAATGGCCGCGGGCTCTTTCCAGAAACTTGTCGATGTTCCGGCGCCCAGGCGATATACACACAGCATGAGTAGTGACGGCGATTTCGAGATTTTCCTGGTGGCTTCACCCGGCTTTGAAACCGTGCTTTGCGCGGAGGCGGCGGAGAAGGGGTTCATGGACCCCAAGCCGGTAACGGGCGGTGTCACGATCATGGGCGGTTGGCCCGAAGTCTGGCGCGCGAATCTCAAACTGCGCGGGGCCAGCAGCGTCTTTGCGCGTATTGCGTCGTTCCCGGTCTTTCACCTGGCGCAGCTCGACAAGCGGGCGCGCAAGGTGGCCTGGGGGCATTTCCTGCGCAAGGATGTGCCGTTCCGCGTCGAAGCATCCTGCAAACATTCCAAGATCTATCATTCAGGGGCGGCGACCCAGCGTGTCGAAACGGCAATTGTCGAAACGCTCGGTGCGCCGGTCTCCCCCGAGGCCGAGCTGTGCGTCAAAGTGCGGATCGAGGATGATCTCTGCACCATCAGCATCGATACGTCCGGCGAATCCCTGCACAAGCGCGGCCATAAGGAGGCCGTCAACAAGGCGCCGATGCGGGAGACGCTGGCCTCTCTCTTTCTGCGCCAATCCGGATACAGTGGCACGGAACCCGTTCTCGATCCGATGTGCGGGTCCGGGACCTTTGTCATCGAGGCGGCGGAGATTGCCGCTGGCCTCGACCCTGGAAGGTCGCGCGGGTTTGCCTTCCAGCACCTAGCCAGTTTCGACGCATCTGCCTGGCAGAAGATGCGTAGCGGCGACACCGGCACGCGACCTGAGTGTCGATTCTATGGCTGTGACCGTGATGCCGGCGCCATCACCATGAGCCGTGCCAATGCGGAGCGCGCTGGCGTTGCCGAATTCACGGCATTCCGGCAATGCGCGATCGGCGGCCTGACCGCGCCAAGTGGCAAGCCAGGCCTGGTCATCGTCAATCCGCCCTATGGCACGCGCCTGGGTGACAAGAAGCGTCTCTATCAACTGTATGGCGCGTTCGGCCAGGCGCTGCGCGCGCGCTTCGCCGGCTGGCGCGTGGCGCTCGTGACGAGCGAGGCGTCGCTCGCCAAGGCTTGCGGCCTGCCCTTTGCGCCGCCGATTGGTCCGGTGTCGCATGGCGGGCAGCGCGTGAGCTTGTTTCTGACCGGCCCGCTGCCGTGATTGCGATCGCCTGAACGGCGAGGGGCTCGCTGGCCAGATACTCCTCCTCCGGGACGAGGATGGTCCTTCCTTGCAACATTCTCGGTCTCGTCAACGAGGATCACCCAGCTTCTATGGCTGGGTCATCGACCGGAGCGAGGGGGCGCAGATAGGGGGAAGAGTCCTATGCCCTTGGTCTGAGTTGCAAGACCTTAGGGCGTTGATCCCAAGCCGCATACCGCAGCTGCAGCATAAAATCCACACTTACCAGGTAAATTCAGGAGATCACATAATACTGTGTTCTTTTTCTAGGCCTGGTTGATCAGACTTCCTTTTGAAGGTGACAGGCTGTGACGAATTGATACCATATTTATGCAATTGCTGATCAATTGCCTTCTTGATTACTGAAACTTAGGAAATTGATTGCTCCTGGTCCGATCCGCGGGGTGGCGGGCGCCGGGAGGAATGGGGTCGATCCACCGGAATAGCCTGGTGGAACGTTTGGGGGTATGCAATGCGCGGATCGAAGTCCGTCGGCGTCCTGTCCTTGGTTTTGGTCATGACCTATGCGAGCGGCGGCCTGCGCGGAGCGCGGGCCGAAACGCTGGAGCAGGCCTTGTCCGGGCTGCTTCAAAGCAGCGATCGTGTGGCTGCTGCGCAACTCAATCTTCAGGCAAATACCGAAGGCATCGACGAAGCGTTGTCGGCCTACTATCCGAAAGCGGCCATTACCGGCGATGCCGGCTACGAGTACACGGATTCGCCTTCGCTGCGCGACGACGGTGACGACTACCTCTCCACCGATCGCGAAGGTGTGGCGCTTACCGTCACGCAGAATATCTGGGACGGCTGGCGTCGCTAGGCTGGCGTCGATGTTGCGCATCTCAACGAGGATGTTGCGGGGCTTGGCCTTGGCAGCACGGTCCAGGATGTTCTGTTCGAAGCCATCACCGCCTATCATGAGGTCCTGCGCCAGACCCGGTTGATCGAGATTGCGCGATCGGACGAGGAAAATCTGCAAATACAGCTGCAGTTGGAAGACGAGCGTGTGCAACGTGGTTCGGGCATCACTGTCGATGTTCTGCAGGCTAAATCGCGCCTGCAACTGGCCAAGGAACGCCGCGTCGCCCTGGAGGGGCGCTTGAAGGCCGCGGTTGCGCGCTACCAACAGGTCTACAGCACGGCTCCGGACGTTGCCGATCTGGTCGATCCCGTTCCGCCGATTGCCTTGTTGCCGGCCGATGTCGATACCGCCATCAATCTGGCCATGGACGACAACCCTGCCTTGGCCGCCAGCGCCAAAGGGATCGATATCGCCAGCCAGGAGCGGATCGCTGCGCGCAGCGACTTCTTCCCCCGGCTCGATCTTGTCGGCTCGGCCGGCTACGACAATGATGTCGACGGTGTCGAAGGCTATCGCGAGAATTATTCAATTGTCCTGCGGGTAACCTGGGAGTTCTTTTCCGGATTTGCCACGCAATCCCGTGTTAAGCGCGCTTCGGCGGTCTACGGGCAGCGCATGAGCGAATTCAATGACGCCGGCCGGAGGGTAACCGAGGAGGTGCGCCTCGCCTGGGAAAACCTCTAAACCTCGAAATCGAGGGTCGAACTGCTGCAGAATGCCGTCAATATCGCCGAAGAAGTCTATGACGCGCGCCAGCGTTTGCGCGAAGCCGGTCAGGAATCCTCGATCAATGTCCTGGATTCCCTCAGCGAATTGAAGACGGCGCAGATCAATTTCGTGGATGCGAGCTACAACGCGCGACTCTCGGTCTATCGGGTGCTGCGCGCGGTGGGACATCTTCGGCCGCAGGATATGGGACTTGATGAACCGACACTGACGACTGCCCAGTAAAGCTCGCTCACGGCCACTCCCCGAGTGGCCCTGAGTTGGGCGCGGAGGTCAACATGGTAGCCTTATCGGAACTGACATTCGGCGCCGATGGCCGACGCCTTGTTATAGAGGGCGGAGAAGAAGCGCGAGTCGAGATTCCCGGTGGTGGTGATCTTCTCAAGGCCTAGTTCCAGCATATTGGCGACGATTTGCTGATTGTGCCGATGCAGGGACAGGAGATCCTGGTTAAGGATTATTTCGCCCAGGCGACGCCGCCAGACCTGGTGATCGGCGGGCACGCGCAGCTTGGTGGCGCCCTCGTCGAGCGTTTGGCGGATGCCGGCAACAATCATCACCAGCAGGTGGCGGAGAACACGACCACCCAGACCGACCAGCTTGCCCAAGCCGCCACCGACGCCATCGGCAAGGTCGAGAGCATTTCCGGGACCGCAACCGTGCAGCATACGGATGGCACCACTGCGCCATTGGCCGGTGGCGATCCAGTATTCCTGAACGATGTCGTGGTCACAGGCAGTGACGGTTCTGTCGGCATTGTCTTTGTCGACGGTACGACATTCTCCCTGTCCGCCGGCGCACGCATGACGATGGACGAGATGGTATTCGATCCCGCCAGTGGGGGTGGTAACTTTGTGACGTCAGTGTTGCAAGGTACATTTATCTTCAATACCGGCACCATCGCTCCCAACGGCAATATGGAGGTCAATACCCCGGTTGGAACGATCGGCATCCGCGGCACCACCGTCGCGGCACGCATTGCGCTTGAAGGCAGCGACACTTACATCATCCTGCTGGCCGATGAGGATGGCCATGTGGGCCGTGTCATCATCCAGAATGCCGGCGGCATCCAGGAGATCAACGAGGCAAACGCCGCGACGACGCTGACGAGCTTCTTCATCGCGCCGAGCCAACCGGTGATCATGCCCGGTGCGGACGTGATCCAGTATTTCGACGACGTTCTGCAGCAGTTGCGTGCCATCCAGGGCGCGGCACCGGCCGACAATCAGGGTGGTGCCACGGAAGAAGAGGATACAAGCGACCAAGCATTGCTCGACCAGTTCGACCCCGACAGTCTGTCGACCGCCGCCGGCGGCGAGGAAGCGGCCGCCGGAGAAGAAGGTGTCGAACTAGAGCCGGTTGACGAACTGTCGGCGTTGCTGGGTTTTGTGCCCGATCCACTGCAGCCGGTCTCGTTCTTTTCCTTCAACCTCTTTGGCAATGTCGGTCTCGGCAGCGTGACCTTCGGGACGGCCGGCTATTACGGGTCCGGAATCACGCTTGACTATCTCGACCCGGGCGTTTCGATCTTCAATCCGCCCAACTCACCCTACCCCATCCTGAGCGGCGGCCCTGGCAATGACGATATCGACGGCAGTCCCTTTCCCGGTCCGCTCATCATCCTGGGAAATGCGGGTGACGATGTTCTCACCGGCAGCCCAAGCGATGACCAGATTTACGGCCTCGGTGGTAACGACCTGCTGATCGCGGGGCATGGCGGCGGCGACGATCTCATCGACGGCGGCGACGATACCGACACGGTCAGGTATGCCAGCACCACGCTGGGCGTCACTGTCGATCTCGAGCTTGGCTTTGCCAGCGATACCACCAACGTCAACGTCATCGGCCAGGACAATTTGGTCGATATCGAGAACGTGATCGGCGGATCGGGCAACGATACCCTGATCGGGGACGGTGCTTCCAACCAGCTTGATGGAAGCCTTGGCAGCGACGCATTGACGGGCGGCGATGGCGACGACACCCTCTATGGTTATCTGGCCGACAGTTCGGCCGATGTTGAGGGGATCGCCGTTGATCCCAATGCCGGCAAGGATGCCGAAGATGGCGACGATTCGCTATTCGGCGGCGCTGGCAACGACACGCTGCATGGCGGCGCCGGCAACGACGTCGCGGTTTTTACCGGCAATGCCATCGACTACAAGATCGAATTGGTGACCGGTGACGGCGGCAACTATGTGACGGTCACCGACCTTCGCCAGGGTGGCGAGAACGAGGGTGTGGATACGCTCTACGACATGGAGCGACTGCAATTTGCCGACCAGACGGCGCTGGTTGCCAATCTGAAATCGGCCGACAATTACGCCCCCGGGACGATCTCTCTCACCAACAGCAGCGTCGCAGAAGGGATCGCTGCCGATGGCGGCATCACGATCGGTGCACTCGCCGTCGACGATGGCGACATCAACGAAACCTATGGTTTTGAACTGTTGAACGAGGAAACACGCTTCGAAATCGTGAACGGTGATCTGCGCCTCAGAAGCGGTCAGCAACTGAATTTTGAAACCGAGCTGGCCATCACGCTCAGCGTCAAAGTGACCGACAGCCGAGGGCTTTTCTATACCAACGAGTTACAGGTTACCATCACCGACGTCAACGAGGCACCGACCGCACCGGTCGACACCAATGCGGCGCCCAACGTGATTGCCGAGAACGCCGCGGCGGGATCGATTGTCGATATCACCGCCCTTTCGACCGACGAGGATTTCGGTGAAATTGTCTCCTACAGCCTCAGTGACGATGCGGACGGTCGCTTTGTGATCAATGCGACCACCGGCGTTGTCGCGGTTGCACAGGGCGCCCAGTTCGACTTTGAGGGTGATGGCGCCTACAGCATCGAGGTGACGGCGACCAGCTCCGGGAACCTCACGGCCAGCCAGACCTTCGTCATCCAATTGTCGGATGTTCAGGAGGTGATCGGCGCCTTGAGCGATGCCGACACCGCCGACAATCTGGTCGCTGAAAATGCCGCCGTCGGGACGGCGGTCGGGCTCACCGCCCGGGCGACCGACCCAGACGAGGGCGATACGATCAGCTACACTTTGAGCGACAATGCCGGTGGCCGCTTCGCCATCGACACGGCGACCGGCGTGGTGACGGTGGCGGCGGCGCTCGACTACGAGACGGCGATAAGCCACGATATCACGGTGCTGGCAACCAGCAGCGACGGTTCCAGCAGCAGCGAGACCTTCACGGTCAGCATCGGCAATTTCAACGACAATGGGGTGGTCGGCCCGGTGGATGCCGACAATGCGGCGAATGCCGTGGCAGAGAATGCTGCGATCGGCACAGTGGTTGGCCTGACCGCGGCGGCGAGCGACGCTGATGCCGGTGCTGCGATCAGCTACACTTTGAGCGACAATGCCGGTGGCCGTTTTGCCATCGACACCGTGACCGGCGTGGTGACGGTGGCGGCGGCGCTCGACTACGAGACGGCGATAAGCCACGATATCACGGTGTTGGCGACCAGCAGCGACGGTTCCAGCAACAGCGAGACCTTCACGGTCGCGGTTGGTGATGTCAACGATGTGCCTGTCGCGGTTGATGAAATGGCAGCGCTGGTTATCGACTCGCTCAACACCGTCACCAATGGCACCAATCTCATTGCCAACGACAATATCGGTATCGATACCCCCGGTGTGGTCGACGGCGTCGGATTGAGCAACGGTGCAATCGTGGGCGTCGATGCCGATGGTACTGACATATACCTCAAGGCGGACGGTACTGCTGGCAGCATCAATGACAAGATCGGCACATTGCATGTCAACCAGGACGGCAGCTGGAGTTTCACCCAGACAGTCGGCACGAATATGGCTGACGCGCAATTCACCTACCGGCTGACCGATGCCAATGGCGACTCGGATACGGCGACCTTTGCCGTCGACCTTCACGATCCGACGCCGATCAACTACAACGACCTGACGTCGACGCAGGCGGTCGACCAGCAGAACAACATCATGATCATCCTCGATTGCTCCGGATCGATGGATAGCTCGGTCGGCGGCACCACGCGGTTCCAGCTGGCCAAGGACGCGCTCGCCAACATGCTGGCGCAATATGATCAGGCCGGTGACGTCAATGTCATTGTTGTCGGCTTCAGCAGTTCGTCGACGGCGATGACGAGCTGGAATGACGTCGCCGCGGCGTTGGATTTCATCAACAATCTGGACGCGTCGGGCGGCACCAATTATGCGGGCGGCATCACGGCGGCAACCAATATTCTCAACAGCGCCAATCTGCAGGATCAGTTGCTGAATGGGCCGACGACGGTCTATTTCCTGTCGGATGGTGAGCCGACATCTGGCACAAGACTGGTCAGCAACGACACTGTCCGTAATGCCTGGGATTCTGCACTGATCAACCATGCCGACCGGGTTGTCGCCGTGGCGATGGGGTCGGATATCCTGGTCACCGACCAGGATCTGGCCACCGTCGCAAATCCGAACGGTGGCGGATCGCCGGCGAACTCGGTCATCCAGGTCAACAATCTCAGCGATCTCAGTGCTGTTCTGGCGACAACCAGGGGGAGCGCCAGCGGCAATGTGCTCAATGGGACGCTGACAGCGGGCAACGGGGATGGCGGTGTCGCTGGCGTCACACCCGACAAGGGCGGCGATCCGCTGACGCGCCTGGCAAGCTTCAACTATGTCGATCCTGTGCAGGGAAACGGCACCAACTCGCTGGCCATCTCCTGGAACGGCGTTGCAGCCGTGGTGACGGGTGCCGCCACCGGGCAGATCATCTCAAATGCCGGCGGCGTGGTGACCTTTGCCACCAATTTCGGCGTGATGACGTTCTTCTTTGTCGATAGCGGGCCGCGCCTCGCCGGTGATTTTACCTTCTCGGCAGTGGCGTCGACCAATGCCGAGGTCGAGACATTCCAGTACACGACCGTCGATGGGGATGGCGATCTGGATCACGATGGCGGCGCCAATCTGGTGATCACGGTCGCCCCTGATTTCTCGTTGAAGATCGTGCCGGTCGAAACCAACTTCCAACCTGGATCGCTCTCGGCTCCGCAGACCGGCAATGGCAGCAACAATACATTGTCTGGCGATGCGGGAAACAACCGCCTCGATGGCGCCGGCGGCATTGACACGATCAATGGCAATGACGGCAATGACTGGCTGGTCGGCGGCACCGGTGACGATGCGTTGAATGGCGGCAGCGGCAATGACTATCTCGATGGCGGCGCCGGCAATGACAGCATGGCCGGAGGTGCCGGCAATGACGCCTATGTCGTGAACAGCGCCACCGATACGGTATCCGAGGACGCTGGCGGCGGAACAGATACCGTTTTCGCAAGCGTGACCTACAGCATTACCGATATCGACGTCGAAGACCTCGTTCTGACGGGCTCGGCAAACATCAACGGGACCGGCAACGATGCCGACAACCATATTTATGGCAATGCCGGAAGCAACACACTATCTGCTGGCGACGGCGACGATTACGTCGCAGGCGGCGCGGGCAACGACACACTGGCGGGTGGCACCGGTAACGATTTCCTGACGGGCGGCGCCGGCGTCGACACGATGACTGGTGGCACAGGCAACGACGTCTTCCAGAACCAGACTGTCAGCGACAATTATAGTGTCGGCACGAACCAGGCTGTATCCGGCATCAATCCGGCTTTGTATGACAGGATCACGGATTTCGACGCGGCGACCGACAAGATTGTCTTCAGCGCACTTTACGACGGTGCGGCCGGCTGGGACGCCGGTCATCTGTTCGTCGAGGGCGTCGATTTCTCGACGCTCGCCACCGGTTATGACGGCACCAATGCGACGGGTTCTGCCTATGCCAGCGGCCAGGCATCGTTGATCCTCGATTCCCACAATAACCTCATCTATGATTCGAATGGTGCTGCGGCTGGCTACACCATCGTCGCCCAGATTGAACCGGCCAGCGGGTCGCCTGATGTGACTGCCAACAATGTGCTAGCCGCATGATGCTGGCACGTCGCCGTGATGGATCGACATGAGTGACCGGAAGGACAGATCGACGTCCTGCGTTCGCCTCCTCCTCGGAATTGTTGGCCCGGCCTTGCCGGGCCTTCTGATGATGTCACTGTTCATCAACCTGCTGGCTCTTGCCGCGCCGATCTTCGTCATGCAGGTATATGACCGCGTGATCTTTCACGCCGGCCTGACGACCCTGCAGGCGCTGCTGCTCGGCATCGGCGCTGTCATTGTCTTCGACTTCATTCTGCGGCAGGCCCGCAGCCGTGTGCTGCAACGTGTCGCGCTGGCGGTCGACGTCGATCTTGGCCGGGCGCTTTTTGCCAAGGTTGCCGGATTGCCACTGCAAGTGCTGGAGTCGCGCCCCGGCCATTTCTGGCAGTTTCTGTTCCGCGACCTGGAAACCGTCCGCAACACGGTCGCCGGGGCTGCGATCGTGGCTTTGGTCGATCTGCCCTTCATCATCCTCTTCCTCGGGCTGGTCATCTGGCTGGCGCCACCGCTCGCCTGGGTCTTTGCCCTGGTCGCCGTCGCGTTCATTCTGCTGGGCCTGTGGAACGGATTGTCGGTCGGTCGCGCTTCGCGGCTGGAGCGCTAAGCTATCATGCGGCGCGACCGCCTGCTCAACGAGATCGTGCTGGGGCGCGCTGTGATGAAATCGACGGCGATGGCCAATCCGCTCCAGACAATGTGGGAGCAGGGCCAGGCAGCCAGCGTCCGTTCGTCGATCAGCCGCGGCCGTCTTGCCGACGGGTCGATGAACGCGGCTGCCAGCCTCGGCGTGATCGCAACGATTGCACTCACCAGCGTCGGGGCCGTCGCCATTCTCGACCTCAAGATGACCGTTGGCACGTTGGTGGCGGCCAATCTTCTGTCCGGCCGCCTCATCGCGCCGCTCTCGCAACTGATCAGCAGCTGGCGCGCCCTTGCCGGTTTGCGCGATTCCGCCAAGCGCCTTTCCGCGATTCTGGCCGAGGCCGATGACCGCCGCGCCCACGCCATCGACCTGCCCACGCCGCAAGGCAGGGTGCAGTTCGAGGTGACAAGCTTTGCCTATGATCCGGCGGCAGCGCCGGTCCTGAAGTCGATTTCAGTGAGGTTCGGCCCGGGCGGTTTGCATGCAATTGTCGGCCCCAATGGCAGCGGCAAGACCACGTTGCTGAAGCTGGCGCATGGATTATATGCACCGGCCCAAGGTTGGGTCCTGCTCGACGATGCCGACCTTGCCCAGTTCAGTCGCGATCAGGTCGCGGCATGGATCGGCTATGTGCCCCAGGATGGTTTCCTGTTCAGCGGCACGGTGCGTGAGAACATCGCGCGCTTTTCCGACAGCGTGGCCGATGCGGAGATAGTCGCCGCCTCCCAGAAAGCCGGGGTGCATGGCTTTGTCTCTGATCTGCCCGATGGCTACGAGACCCAGGTAGGCGAGGGCGGCGGTCGCTTCTCGACAGGCCAGCGACAGCGGATTGCCATCGCCCGGGCATTGGTCGGCAATTCTCCGGTTCTGCTGCTGGATGAGCCTACCAGCAATCTGGATCGCGAGGCCGAGGAGGAGTTGCGCAAGCACCTTTGCGAGATTGCGCGCAATTGCACCGTGATCGTCGTGACGCACAGTCCCGCCTTGCTGCAGGCCAGCGACAGCATCACCGTCCTGGTCCAGGGCGCGATCGTGCTTGCCGGACGTGCCGAACAGGTTCTGCCGCGCCTGATGGGGAGCAATGTGCGGCAGGTGGGCACATGAGCACGGAACTCGACTCGCTGCGCCGCGAAACGCGGTCATCCGGCTGGACAGTCTTCGCTGTCACCAGCATCGCGCTCATCTGCGCATTCTTTGCCTGGGCAGCGATTGCGCGCTTCGATCAGTTTTCCGTGGCTGATGGCGAGGTCGTGCCTTCGGACAAAGTCAAAGTGATCCAGCATCTGGAAGGCGGTACCATCGCCAGCATCTTCGTGAACGACGGCCAACTGGTCGCGGAGGTTGCAGAACTTCTCGCGGTCGAACTCGGTCTCAACAGTGCCAACCGCGAGGAACTTCAGGCGCGACTGGACAGCCTGGCCCTGACACGCGTGCGCCTGATGGCGGAATCGAGCGGAACACCGCTGTCCTTCCCGGCAGATCTGGTTGCGCGTCGACCCGACCTTGCGGCTGCCGAGGAGTCCGCCTACAGCGCTCGCCAGACCGAACTCAGGAACCGTATTGAATCCGCGCACCAGCGCGTTCGCCAGCAGGAACTGGCGGTCACCGAGTTGCAGTCGACCTACAGCGCCACTGCGACAGATCTCGATATGTCCAACAAGAATCTCGCGATGTCGGCGGATCTCTTGCGGGACGGCCTAACCTCGAAGATGGAGCACCTGCAGCGCGAACGTGAGGCGAAGCTGCTGGAGGGGAAACTCAGCGCGCTTCGCTCGACCATTCCCAAGGCAAAGGCGGCGCTGGAGGAAGCACAGCACAATCTCAATGACGAGAAGTTGCGCTTCAACAGCAGTTCCCTGGCGGAACTCGGCAAGGTCGAGCAGGATATCTCGGCCACCAATGAAATGTTTCTCGAAGCCAACACCCAGGCATCGCGCAAGATCATCCGGTCGCCGGTTGCCGGCATCGTCAAGAACCTGCGGTTTCACACGATCGGTGGCGTCATCGGACCCGGTGATCCGATCATGGAGATCGTGCCGGTGAACGACAATGTCGTCATAGAAGCACGGCTGCGGCCGGAAGACAGCGGCATCGTGACCCTTGGCCAGCCGGTACGTATCAAGGTAAGTGCCTATGATTTCGTCCGCTTTGGGACGATTTCCGGCACGCTCTCCTACATCAGTGCGGATTCCGTGGCCGATGCCGAGGGCAACACCTACTTCCAGGTGATGGTGACGCCCGACCGTGCCTATCTCGGCGACACGCCCGGCGAATTCCCGATCCGTCCCGGCATGACGACCACGGTCGATATTCGCACCGGCAATCGGACGGTGCTGGAGTTCCTGCTGAAGCCGGTCATGCGCCTGCGCTTTGACAGTCTGCACGAAAGCTAGGCGACGTGGGGGAAAGAGCAACATCCTGGCGTCAGAAGTTGGCGGCGATCCCCCTGCGGGGACAATGGCTGGTCGGTATTCTGTTGCTTCTCGCATTGCTCCTCCTGCGCTTCCAGGACCCGACCATCGTCCAGAAACTGCGCTTCCTGCAGTTCGACCTGTTTCAACAAATGGCGCCGCGCGCCGATGCCAAGGCGCCTGTCGTTATCGTTGATATCGATGACGAGAGCCTGCGCGAGGTTGGGCAATGGCCATGGCCACGGACCGTCCTCGCAGACCTGGTCGACAAGCTCACTGCCGCCGGAATTGTGACCATCGGCTTTGACGTCACCTTCCCGGAAAGTGATCGTACGGCGCCCGGTTGGCTGTTTGACGCGCTCGACAGTGGCATGACGGCGCAGTTCGATCCGGAAATGATGTCCGGCCCCTCGAACGACGCCATCTTTGCCGAGGCGATGCGCAAGAGCCGGGTGGTGCTGGGAATGTCCGGAACCAACCGGGTGGGCGCTTTGGGGGACAAACCGGCCGAAACGCCCTTGGTCAAGATCGGCGGCGATCCCGCCCCCTTTGTGCCAAGTTCCAGGGGCATCGTCACCAATCTTGCCGAACTAGACGAAGCGGCCGCAGGCCGCGGTGCCTTCTCCTTGCTGCGCGAGGCAGATGGCATTTTGCGCCGCGTGCCCACCTTGATCAAAGTCGATGAGAAGATCTACCCCGCCTTGTCCATCGAGGTGCTTCGGGTTGCGCTGGGTGAACCAAGCTTTGCCATCCGCACCAACAAGTTCGGAATCGATAGTCTGATCGTCAAACGCAATCGAATTCCGACAAACACCGATGGCACATTGTGGGTCCATTATCAGGCGCGCGATCCAAGCATCTATGTCTCTGCCGCTGATGTCTTGTCCGGTGCGGTTCCGGCCGGCAAACTCAAGGACCGTATTGCGCTCGTCGGGACTTCGGCTGAGGGGCTCGACGATCTTGTGTCGACGCCGATGGGTGCCGGGGTTGCCGGGGTGGAAATCCATTGGCAGATTCTGGGGTCGATCTTCAGCGGTGATTTTCTCACGCGTGCGCGCTATGCGGATGCGGTGGAAATCGGGGTTGTCCTGATAGTTGGCCTTCTCATCATCATCATCATGATGTGGTTACGGGCCCGGTGGACGGCGCTGTTGTTGCTTGGCCTGCTGGCGGCCCTTGCCGGCCTGGCCTGGTATGCATTCCGTGCGCATGGCCTGCTGTTCGACGCCACTTATCCCGGCATCGCCACGATCCTGCTCTACACGGCACAGGTCTATGTCAACCACTACACGTCCGAACGTCAGCGGCGACAGGTCAGCGATGCCTTCGGGCGATACGTGTCGCCGGTCCTGGTGCAGCGCCTGGTCAAGGATGCGACTCGCCTGCAATTGGGTGGCGAAACCAAGGACATGACCATCCTGTTCTGTGATATCCGCGGCTTCACGCAGATCTCCGAGAGGTTCAAGGGCAATCCACAGGGACTGACGAATCTCATCAACCGTTTTCTGACACCGCTCAGCGAAGAAGTCCTGAATCATCATGGCACCATCGACAAGTATATCGGCGACTGCATCATGGCCTTCTGGAATGCACCGGTCGACGATCCGAACCATGCGCGCAATGCCTGCGCGGCGGCGCTTGAAATGTTTGCGGCCCTGGATCGCCTCAACAGCGAGTTGGGGCAGGAGGTCCGGCAGACGCTGGATCCGGATCGATTGCCAAAGGCATATCGTCGTCTGAAGGAACTGACGGATGCGGAGGCCGAGGAAAGGCTGCAGCTTGCCGCAACCTTGCGCAGCGGTGCCGGGGAGGGTCAGCCCTATGCGCAATATGCTCTTGGCAAGGCTTATCGCGACGGCCTGCTCGGTCAACGCAACACGAATGAGGCCGTGAACCTCTTCTCGGCGGCGGCAGCTCAGGGCTTCGCGCCAGCGCAGCGCAATCTGGGGGAACGCCTGGCGCGCGGGGACGGTGTTGCCCCGGACGCGATCATGGCACTGCATTGGCTGACACTGGCGTCGCGAGATGGCCTGGCTGCGGCGGAAGAGGTCCGTATCGAACTCATGCAGCGCATGTCGGTGGCGGATATCGCCGCGGCCGAGCGGCGTGCCCGCGCCTGGCGGCCAAGCAGCCTGCGTCACGCGGTGACCAGCATCAATATGGGGATCGGCATCAACACCGGTGAATGCGTCGTCGGCAATATGGGCTCACGGGTACGCTTCGACTATTCGGTCCTGGGCGACGCCGTTAATGTCGCGGCCCGGATCGAATCCCAGTCCAGCAATTACGGCGTCAGCATTGTCATCAGCGAGACGACCTACGCCCAGGCTGACGATTTTGCCGTGCTGGAGATCGATCGCATCATCGTCAAGGGAAAGAGCGAGCCAATTCGCATCTTTGCGCTCCTGGGATCGCCGGCAGTCGCGCAGACGCCGCTGTTTCTTGATCTTGCCTGGCGCCATGAGGCACTGCTGCATGCCTATCGCGAGCGGCAATGGGATGAGGCCCTGCAGCATATCGATACGTGTACGCAGCTATGGCCAAGCCTTGAGCCGCTCTATGACCTTTACCGCGATCGCATCGAAAACTTCCTGGTGGACCCGCCCAGTGCGGATTGGGACGGCGTGTTCGTGGCGACCAAGAAATAGGCGTCCTTGCTCGCGCATCGGGTAAGTTTATTAATATATTGATATAAAACAATAAAATGGAATATGGTTGGACAAGCCTGCTTGAACCGTCATTTGGCCCAGGTGGATTTCAGCAAACTATCTGCCGTCCCCGGACGCTCCGCTTGCCCCCCTTCATGCGATGGCTATCTCCCGACCTCCGGGTTGAGTTAGAATGTCTGCGGGCTAGCCAGACGCAGATTCCAGCCCGCCTAGAGAGTTTAGAGATCCATCGATGTTCCTCAGTGTCTTCGACATGTTCAAGATTGGCATTGGCCCGTCCTCATCCCACACCATGGGGCCGATGACTGCGGCTGTTCGCTTCCTCGAATTGCTGCGCGGCGTTGGTCGGCATGCGTCCGCAGGTGGGTCGCCAGCGCGCCTGCGTGTCACCCTTCATGGTTCGCTCGCTTTCACCGGCAAGGGACATGCGACCGACCGCGCGGTGGCTCTGGGACTGATCGGCTATACGCCTGCCGGCATCGTGCCAGGTGAAGCGGATCAGCGTCTGGTTGATCTCGCTACCGAGAAGAAAGTGCATCCGGACGGCTTGCCCGTTTTGAGTTTCGATCCGCAGAAGGACATTGTGTTCGATTTCGGCCCATCGCTGCCAGGTCACTCGAATGGCCTTGTTTTCGAGGCGTTTGACGAAGCCGGCCGCTCCTGTCTGCGCGAAGTGTTCTACTCGATCGGCGGTGGCTTCGTCGTGACCGAGGCGGAACTCAACAACCCCGAGGCAGCGGGTTCCGACGCAAACGCCGTGTCGCGGCCATATCCCTTTGATAGTGCAGCCGCCATGTTGGCGATGGCCCAAGAAAGCGGCAAGTCGATCGCCGACATGAAGCGCGAAAACGAGCTGCGGACGATGTCCTCGGAGGAGTTGCAACGGGGCCTGGCGGGCATCTGGTCGACCATGAATGGCTGCATAGAACGCGGCCTGGTTCAGCAGGGTGAACTGCCTGGTGGGCTCCACGTAAAGCGGCGCGCCCGTGCCATACGCGAACAACTTGAACAGGAGAGAGGCACCAATCGTGCCCAGCCACACGTCACATCAGACTGGCTCAGCGTCTATGCCATGGCCGTGAACGAGGAGAATGCAGCCGGCGGCAAGGTCGTGACAGCGCCGACCAATGGTGCCGCCGGCGTCGTGCCGGCTGTCATCCGGTACTATCTCGATCATTGCTTCGGCGCTGACCCGGTGCGGGTCGATGAATTCCTGCTGACCTCGGCGGCGATCGGCGGCATCATCAAGCACAATGCGTCGATTTCCGGCGCCGAAGCCGGTTGCCAGGGTGAAGTAGGCTCGGCGGCCGCCATGGCTGCGGCTGGCCTCTGCGCGGTCCTCGGCGGAACTCCGGCCCAAATCGAAAATGCCGCCGAGATTGCGCTTGAGCATCACCTCGGCATGACCTGCGATCCAGCGGCCGGGCTCGTGCAGGTGCCCTGCATCGAGCGCAACGGGATCGGGGCGATCAAGGCAGTGGCTGCGGCTTCTCTTGCCCTGCGCGGAGACGGCTCGCATTTCATGCCACTCGACAATTGCATTGAGGCCATGCGCCAGACCGGCGAGGAGATGAACACCAAGTTCAAGGAAACGAGCCTGGGCGGCCTCGCGGTCAATCTGCCGGAATGCTGACCATCAGCTCAGGTGGCGCGCGTGCACCGGGCGCAGGCGCTGGAGTGCCGGCGGCAAGTTCGCGGCGAGCCAGGTCATGATCTGGGACCGTCGGCGGAAATAAAAGATGCCCGCGCCGATGATGCCGAGGCCGACCGCGGACAGGGCGATGGGGAAGAGCAGCGAGTTGGCGAAGACCTCGTCGGCGAGATACCCGAGATAGCAAGCGATGCCGATGGCGCCGAATACTGCGTAGACCCGGCGCATCAGGAAGACCGCCAGCAGGACCAGCGCGATATTGATCAGGCAGTAGATGGCTCTTGCCACTTCGCTGTCGCTGTCATGCGCGGTGAGGCCGCCCCAGAAGGCGACGATTCCGCAGAGGTGCAGCCAGAAGGCGAAGTCTCCGGCTGGCCATTTCCTGAGATCGAAGGCGCCAGCGATGATCATCAGCGCGAGACCGAACCACATGGAGACATCCTCCCGGATCTGCCAGCTCCAATTGTCACCGCCGAAGATCCATGGTGTGAGGTCCATCGACAGGAACCACAGGGCGATCGCGATGATCGCCGCGGTGAAGGGGAAGGGATAAAAGCGGAGGGCGACAAACCCCACGACGATCGTGCCGAGCTCCATATACACCCAGCTGGCGTTGATCCAGTCGTAGAAGGCACCATAGGCGCCGGGCTCATCGAATCCGGTCGGCCACAGATCGAAGGATGCCTGAACGCCGAAGATGGCGAGCGGCGTCATACTGACGGCGACGGCGATCAGCAATCCGGCGGGGACGCGCAGGCCAGGACGGTGCCACAGGAGGTGGGCCAGTGTCGTTGCGATGGCAGCATAGACCAGCGCCGTGATGGTAAGGGCCTTGCCGCCCATCGCATCGAATGCGAGGGTCGTGAACAATCCCATGGCGCCGATGATGATGAGCGCGCCCGCGTACCAGATAATATGCGAGAAGTCGAACCGTGCCGGTTTGGTTGGGCCTTCCCGCGCCGGACGGTTACTGCGATCGATGATGTTGGCGGCGACAGCCGCGTTGAGGTCATTCTCATCGATCATGCGCATGGCCGGTTTGCCTCTTGGTTGAAATGCTGGTCGATTGGCGCCGTCGATCAGATGAAGCGAAGCTCCTGGCCGATGCCCTGTCTGGCCGCCTTGGACAGCAAGGCATGACCGAGAGCGATGTCGCTGAGGCTGAGCCCGCGGTGCCAGAAGAGATTGGTTTCATCATTGCTTTCGCGACCCGGCTTCAAGCCGGCGACAATCTGTCCAAGTTCGGCGTGCAGGCTCGCCTCGGTCAGGCGATCACTGTCGACATGCTGGCGCAAGGCGCCGAACGGCAATCCCTTGCGGCATTGGCCCCAATCGTCCACGACGACCTTGTCCATGATATCGGTGAGCGACAGTTCCACGGCACTCATGGTCCCATAGGGCACTACAAGTGCACCGCGCTTGATCCAGTCGGTCTTCAAGAGTGGCTGGGGTTTTGGCAGGCGGGACGCCTCGACCACAATGTCGGCACCGCGCACACAGGATTCCCAATCCGTCGTGACGATGACCTTCTTGCCGAGATCAGCCGACAATCTTGCTGCGAAGGCATCGCGACTCTCTGGCCGCCGCGAATGCACGCGGATCTCGTCGAAGTCGAACAGCCGGTCCAGCAGTTTGACGTTCCAATAGGCGGTGCCGCGCGCACCGATATGGCCAAGGACCTTGGAATCCTTGCGGGCGAGATGCTTGGCCCCCAATGCGGTGATGGCGCCAGTGCGCATATCGGTGATGGCAGTCGCGTCGAGAATCGCCTTGGGCATGCCGGTCTGAGGGTCGAACAGATTGAGGACCGCCATTTCCGAGGGCAGGCCCTGCTCAAAATTGCCGACAAAATCACCCACCACCTTTACGCCGGCGAGGCCCAGCGGCTTGACGACACCACGCAGGACATTGAAATGGCCTTTGGCCGAGTCTTCGGGAATCAGATGGACGCGCGGCTCGATCACCGTCTGCTGGTTGCCCTGGGCACGCAGGCTATCCTCGACAGCGCCAAGAATCTCATCATCCGTGAGGGCGAGTTTCGCCACATCCTCGCTGTTCAGGAATTTTATGAAGATCGGTCGGGTCGCTGTCATTTGCCTGCCCTTGAGTCCAAGGGACTATACC